>JAIKYL010000043.1 GCA_024683255.1 Bacteroidales bacterium
CTTCGGCTTCAACTCGGCCAAAGATGCAGGTACGCACCTGGCCCGCGTGGTCTATGAAGATGCCCGTACCAGCGGTAACTGGCTCATCATCAGCGCCATGGGCCGCAGCGCCGGTCACCTGGCCCTGGGTATCGGCGAGGCAACCCATTGCCCCATGACCATTATCCCGGAGATGTTCAACAAGACCGCCATCACCCTGGACAAGATTGTGAACCTGGCCCTGTCCGCCATCCTCAAGCGTCAGCTCATGGGTATCGGCTATGGTACCGTAGTGGTGGCCGAAGGCGTATTCCACGACCTGGACCCGCAGGAAATCAAGAATGCCGGTGTATCCATGACCTATGACGAACACGGTCATCCGGAACTGGGCAAAATCTCCAAGGCCGTCCTGTTCAATGACATCCTGGACAAGGAGTTCAAGAAGCTGAACCTCAAGGTGAAATCCCGTCCCGTGGAAATCGGCTACGACGTCCGCTGCATAGACCCTATCGCCTACGATGTTTCCTACTGCACGGAATTGGCCATGGGCGTATACAACCTCTTCTCTGCCGGAGAAACGGGCTGTATGGTATATGTAGATCCGGCTGGTAATTCCAATCCGCTCTACCTCAAGAACCTGCAGAACGAGGAAGGGAAGATTCCCCCGCGCCGCGTAGACATCACCAACGGTATCTGCAACAACTACTTCGAGTATATCTGCCACTATATCACGCCCTCCGACTATGAGGCTGCCAAGAAGTTTGTAGCCAATCCGGAAGATTACGACTTCAAGAAAATCCTTAATTGGTAGTGAAAACAGTAATTTACCAGCTGCTCCCCAGACTTTGGAACACCGGTAAATTCTCAGGCATCGACGCCGGGTCCCTGGAATACTGGAAGGGGCTCGGTGTCGATTTCCTATGGTATACCGGCGTCATCCGGCATGCTACCACCTGGACGGGAAAAGGCTTCACTCCCTCCCATCCCCAGATTGTGAAAGGGGATGCCGGATCCCCATACGCCATCTATGACTACTATGACGTAAATCCTTATCTGGCAGACGTTCCGGGAAAGAGAATGGAAGAATTCGTTCAACTGGTGGAACGGACCCATCAGGCAGGGATGAAAGTTCTTATCGACTTCGTTCCCAACCACGTTTCCCGGGACAATATCAACTTTGGGAAAGCGGACAACAAGTCCATCCACTGGACTCCGGAAAACGACTTTTTCTACTATCCCGGACAGGCCCTGAAACTCCCCGTGCCCTGCAAGGGACCGGAGTTTTACGAGTATCCGGCAAAGGCTTCCGGCAACTGTTTCTCACCCGCTCCTTCCCTTACGGACTGGTACGAGACGGTGAAGCTCAACTACTGTGACTTCCACACCGGAACCTGGGACAAGATGCTGGATATCCTGCGTTTCTGGGCCCGGAAAGGAGTGGACGGATTCCGCTGCGACATGGTGGAGCTGGTGCCGCCTCCGTTCATGCGCTGGCTCATCGCAAAAATAAAGGAGGACTTCCCGTCCATAGTCTTTATCGCCGAGGTTTACGAGAAGGAAAAGTATAAGCTTTATGCCGATGAGGTGGGTTTTGATTTCCTTTACGACAAGTGCGGATTATACGACACCTTACGTGCCGTTACTTGCAGCGAAGCTTCAGCAAAGGGAATCTCCTGGAACTGGCAGTTCCTGGGAGACCTCCAGCCCCGGATGCTCAACTTTCTGGAGAACCACGACGAACAGCGCATCGCTTCCGGTTTCTTCTGCGGAAAGGCCGAAGGAGGCTACGCCGCCCTGGCCGTGTCGCTGCTCCTGAACACCGCTCCCTTCATGCTGTATTTCGGCCAGGAGATAGGGGAGAGAGGCATGGACGACGAACCTTTCAGCGGCGTCAACGGCCGCACCTCCATCTTCGACTGGTGGACCGTGGCGTCCCTCCAGCGACTCCACCAATGGATTCGGGACAGGCGTACCGGCCTAACCCCGGGAGAGAAAGCCGTCCTCAAGCGCTACCAGGAGCTTCTGACACTGGCCAAGGACCCGGTATTCGCCCAGGGGAAGACCTTCGACCTTTGTTATTGCCAGCAGGCAGGCCACTTTAATCCGGATAGGCATTTCGCCTTCCTCCGCAGCAACGGCTCCCGCACCGTCCTTGTCATCGCCAACTTTGGCGAAGATGCCGACATTTCCGTCCGCATCCCCACGGAAGCGCTTGATTATCTTAAAATTAAAGCGGTCCGTACCGTCTATACGGAAACGGTCAAGGGAAAGGATTATTCAATAATCAATGTAGAATAACTCTAACGTCTGCGGAATTCCGCCACGGTGATGGCGGTGGCAACGGCGGCGTTAAGGGACTCCGACCCCGGGTCATCGGCCGGGAAGGGGGGAATAAAGAGTCGGTCGCTCACACGGGCGGCCGTTTCCTTTGAGATGCCGTTGGCCTCGTTGCCGATTACAATCACCGAAGGAGCCTCCAAACCGTTGTCCAGGGCCTTCTGATACAGATTTTCCCCATCCAGGAAGGTGCCGTATACTTTGCCGCCAGTCTCCAGGACCTTGCCGCAGAAGGCCGGGATATCCGTATAATGGAAGCGTACGCGGAAAATGGCACCCATGGTGGCCTGCACCACTTTGGGGTTGAACAGCTCCACCGTATCCGGCGAAGCGAAGACCGCGTCTATGCCGAACCAGTCCGCAATCCGGAGGATGGTGCCCAGGTTGCCGGGATCCCGGATGCCGTCCAGGGCCAGAATCAGGCCTTTTTGAGGCACTTCGTCCCGGAGAAGGTCATCGGGCCGTCTAACCAGCGCAAGGGCCGGAGAAGGGGAGGAAAGGGCCGATATCCGGGCCATCGCAGCCTCGCCGATCTCTTCCCGACGGTAAACCTTCTCCACCGTGAAGCGGGACTTCAAAGCCTCGGCCACCATTTTCTCTCCCTCAACCACAAAAAGCCCGCTGCTGTTGTCACGGAATTTCTTCTGCGACAGGGACTTCACGAACTTGATTTCGGCGGCCGTCATTCTGAACGAAGTGAAGAATCTATTTGTATCCCAGCAGTTTGAGCATGGAATCCGAGGTCTGCTCCTCCGCAAAGATGGAGGTAGTGAGGTTGCCCTCCTTGTCCCGGTCTATGAGGATGTGGCGCGGGGAAGGCATGAGGCAGTGCTTGATGCCGCCAAAACCGGAAATGGCATCCTGGTACGCGCCGGTATGGAAGAAACCGATATACAGGTTCTCCCGGCGGCTCCGGATGGTGGGAAGGAAGATGGCGTTGGCGTGATAATCGGCATTGTAGAAGTCCTGGCTGTCACAGGTGAGGCCACCCAGGAACACCCGCTGGTACTCGTCGTTCCACTTGTTGATGGGGAGGAGGATGAAGCGCTGGTTCAGGCCCCAGGTGTCCGGCAGGCAGGTCATGAAGCTGTTATCTATCATGTACCACTTCTCCCTGTCGTTCTGCTGCTTGATGTCCAGGATCTTGAAGATGGTGGCGCCGCTTTCTCCCACGGTGAAGCTGCCGAACTCCGTGAAGATGTCCGGTTCCTCAATGCCCATGGCGTTGCAGTTCACCTTGATCTGGTTGATGATTTCCTCCACCATGTATTCATAGTCGAAATCCATGGCCAGGGAAGTCTTGTTGGGAAGGCCGCCGCCGATGTTGAGGCTGTCCAGCTCCGGACAGATAGCCTTTAGCTCGCAGTACACCTTTACGCACTTGGAAAGTTCGTTCCAGTAATAGGCCGTATCCCGGATGCCCGTATTGATGAAGAAATGCAGCATCTTGAGGTGGAAGTTGGGATATTTGGCCACCGTGTCCTTGTAGAATTTGACGATATCCGAATAGCGGATACCCAGGCGGGAGGTATAGAAGTCGAAGTTGGGCTCTTCCTCGGAGGCGATGCGGATACCCATCATGGTGTCTTCCTCAATCAGATCGGCCAGGTCTTCGAATTCGTTCTTGTTGTCCAGCACCGGAATAATGTTCTTCCAGCCTTTCTTACGCATGGAAGCGATGTTCTGGATATACTGGGGACGCTTGAAGCCGTTGCAGATGATGTACACCTGCTCCTTGTCCACGGAACCGTCCCGGCCCAGTGCATCCACCAGGTCCAGGTCATAGGCCGATGAGGTCTCCAGATGAATGTCGTTGCGAAGCGCCTCGTGCACCACGAAGGCGAACTGGGAACTCTTGGTGCAGTAGCTGTAGTGGTAATCGCCCTGGTAGTCGGCCTTGGCCATGGCCACCTTGAACAGACGCTTGGCACGCTGGATCTGCTGGGAAATCTTGGGAAGATAGGTGATTTTCAGCGGTGTACCGTACTTTTCGATGATCTCCATCAGGTCTATGTCGTTGAACATGAGGTTGCCGTCCACCACCATGAATTCGTCCTGCGGGAAATCGAAAGTCTGTTCGATGAGGTCGATGTACTTATTTTTCATCTTTAACTTTGTTAAAGTTTAAAAAATACAAAACACAAAATCAGAGTTAAATCAGGTATAAAAGTGTGCAAATATAAGGAGAAAATATTATTTTTGTAAGAATGAATCGAAAGAAATACATATTTCTTTTTCTGTCGGTCCTGCTTCTTGCGGGATGCAGTACAACCCGTTCCCTCCGGGACGGGGAATTCATGCTCCGGAAGAATTCCGTCAAGGTGAACGATTCCAAGTTCAACGCATCGGCCCTTACCTCCTATATCACGCAGAAACCCAACAGCACCATCCTGGGCTTCAACCCGTTGCTGTCCGTGTATAACTGGGGCGGTACCAAGGATACCAAGATGGCCCAGTTCTTCCGCAACGTGGGTATAGCGCCCGTGGTATACGACGCCTCCCAGGTGGACGCCAGCATAGACAACATTAAGAATTACCTTCAATACATCGGCTATTACGGATCGGAGGTGGAAAGCCTGGTGGAGGTACACGGCCGAAAGGTGGATGTAAATTATTACGTGTCCCTGGGGAAACGCTACAAAATCAGCGAGATAGACTATGAAGTTCCGGACTACGGAACCTTCGCCCAGGACTTCGCCGATGATCAGAAGAACAGCACCATCAAAACGGGGCAGTACCTGTCGGCCGCCAATCTGGAAACGGAGGCGGACCGGTCGGCCCAGTACTTCCGCACAAAAGGCTACTTCGGCTTCACCAAGAGCTATTATGCCTTTGAGGCCGATACCCTTGCGGGAGACGGGAATGCCAAGCTCAAGATGTTCATCCGGGACTATGCCATGGGAGACGCTCCGGAAGCCGCCAAAGAGCATAAAAAGTTCTATATAGGGGATGTTACCATCGCGTATCCGGAACGGGTTAAAATCCGTCCCAGCGTGCTGGAAAGCCGCAACACCATTGCCCCGGGCCAGCTCTATGACGAAAGGAATATCAACACCGCCTACAGCCGGCTTTCCAACCTCACCGTGCTCTCCGGCGTGAACATCGCCATGAATCCGGTCTCGGACAACAGGGTGGATGCTGCCATAACCCTTCAGAATTCGGACCTGCAGGGATTCAAGAACAACCTGGAAGCCTCCGTGAACTCCACCGGCCTCATCGGCGTTTCTCCCCAGATCAACTATTACCACAGGAATCTTTTCCATGGAGGAGAACTGCTTCAGCTGGGCCTAAAGGGCAATTTCCAGTTCAAGCCCAAGGACAAGGACACATACTCCACGGAATTCACCGTAACCACCAGCCTGCGCTTCCCGCAGTTCCTGGGACTTCCCAGCAGGCTTTTCAAGGGGCCCAACATGCCCCATACCATTTTCAACGCCTCCTTCAGCTATCAGGACCGCCCGGAATATCGGCGAACCCTCATTTCCACTTCGCTGGCGTATTCGGGCAAGATAGGGAACAACTTCTATTACCAGTTTGCGCCCTTCCAGGCCAATGTAGCCAGGCTTTTCGACTATAACGATGACTTCATCCTCAACCTCCTTACCAAGAACCCGTTCCTGTTCTTCGCCTATATGGACCACTTCGACCTGGGCGTGGGCGGAACCTTGTATTATACAACGGACAATTCGGCGGTACCCCTCAAATCATACCATTATTACCAGCTTGATTTCGACATTTCCGGCAACCTGTTAAGCCTTTTCAACCGCTGGATGCCGGAAAACGAATACCACCACCACACCATTTGGGAGACGGAGTATTCACAGTATATAAAGGGTGAAGTCAAGATCGGCCGTACCATCCGTTTTGGCAAGCAGGACAAACAGGCCTTTGCATACCGTTTCCTGGCCGGAGCGGGATATGCCTACGGCAACTCTTCCAATATCCCGTTTGAAAAGCAGTTTTATGTTGGCGGCGCCAATTCCATGCGAGGCTGGCAGGCCCGCGCCCTGGGACCGGGTAATGCAATAACGTATTCAGATTTGTTTGCCATTCCCAGCCAGGTGGGTGAGATGAAGCTGGAAGCCAATGTGGAATACCGTTTCCCGTTAATCTGGAAGCTGGAAGGCGCCCTGTTCGTGGACGCAGGCAATGTGTGGGATATGCCCACTCACGATGTAATGCTGGAGGGAGAATACCTTGGAGAATTCCATTTCAGGAACCTGCCGGAGTCCACGGCCCTGGACTGGGGCCTGGGTATCCGCGTGAACCTGGATTTCCTGCTGGTACGCCTGGACGCCGGCTTCCGGGTACACGACCCCGGACGAAGTGCAGGAGACCGCTGGGTTGGCCCGGATCTATGGTTTAAGGGAAATTATGCCATCCATTTCGGAGTAGGATATCCCTTCTGACGAAGGGATTCCTCCTCCAAAAGTATAAGAAATGATCTTAAGGGGGCTCTGCCCCCTTTATATGCACCCCCGGGCGCCTCCGGCGCCTAATACCTTCGATTCAACCTTTCCTATAATATTTAGGCCAACAAGCCTCGAGATAAGCGCGGAGAACGTTTTCGTGCTTGTTGGGGGCCGGTTCGTAGAATACTGTGCCCTTGAGGGCTTCCGGCAGGAATTCCATATCTACAAAGTGGCCCGGATAGTCGTGGGCATACTTGTAGCCGTCGCTGTAATTGAGCTCCTTCATGAGTTGCGTGGGGGCATTCCGGATGGGGAGGGGGACAGGCTGGTTGCCGGAGCGCTTCACCTCGGCCAGGGCGTTCTCCAGGGCCATATAGGAGGCGTTGCTCTTGGGGCTTGACGCCAGATACACAGTTGTTTCCGCCAGCGGAATCCGGCCTTCCGGCATCCCTATCTTGGACACCACCTCAAAGCAGGCATTGGCCAGCAGCAGGGCATTGGGATTGGCAAGGCCCACGTCTTCCGAGGCGCTGAGGCACAGCCGCCGGGCTATGAACAGGGGATCCTCTCCGCCGTCTATCATCCGCGCCAACCAGTAAATGGCGGCGTTGGGATCGCTCCCGCGGATGCTCTTGATAAAGGCCGATATGATATCGTAGTGCATCTCCCCGTCCTTGTCGTAGATGGCCATGTTTTCCTGGATGCTCTCAGTAACCACGGCATTGTTCACAACGATGGGGGATCGGCCCGCCTGGGCATCTACAACCATCTCCAGTACGTTAAGCAGCTTGCGGGCGTCTCCGCCGCTGTAACGCATAAGAGCCTCCGTTTCCTCCACTTTAATCTCTTTCTCCTTAAGCAGCACATCTTCCGTTAGCGCACGGTCCAGGAGGACCTGCAAATCGGCCTTGTCCAGGGGTTTGAGTACAAAGACCTGGCAGCGGGAAAGCA
Organism: Bacteroidales bacterium; assembly: GCA_024683255.1. Next base: position 7,680 of record JAIKYL010000043.1, read on the forward strand.
GGGGAGTGATAACCTCGAAGGACGGGTTTTCCGTGGTGGCGCCCACCAGCACGATGGTGCCGTTTTCCACGGCTCCCAACAGGGCATCCTGCTGCGCCTTGTTGAAACGGTGGATTTCGTCAATGAAGAGGATGGGGGCGCCCTTCTGCTTGAACAGGGAGTTCCCCTTGGCCTTATCGAACACCTCCCGCACTTCTTTCACGCCCGCGGTAACGGCCGATAGAGTAAAGAAGTCTCTATCCAGCGTTTGGGCTATGATGTGCGCCAGAGTGGTTTTACCCACGCCCGGAGGGCCCCAGAGGATAAAGGAACTGAGATTCCCGCTTTCTATCATTTTCCGCAGGATGCAGCCTTCGCCCACCAGATGGCGCTGGCCCACATACTGGTCCAGCGACGAGGGGCGCATCCGCTCCGGTAGCGGAGGCAGCATTACGGATGAAGCACTCATTTAAATCTCTTTTGAAAAAACCCTCCGGCGGCGTTTGAACTCTTTTTCATACAGATTCCAGATATTCTGGACCTTGTTGTTGGATTCCATCTCCGCATTGGATTCCCCATACTTGAATCCGCCTTCTTTTAGTTTGGGGATAAGTTCATTGAACAGGATGGCATGGACACCCCGGTTCCGGTATTCCGGATCCACTGCTATAAAAAGCATTTCCATTGCATCCTCATGCTTGATATACATGGATTTGATCAGGTACCACCAACCCAGCGGGAAGAGGTACCCCCGGCCTTTCTGGACCGCATGGGCGATGGATGGCATGACGGCGGCCAGGGCCACCATCTTGCCGGCGGCATCCTCTATTAGCGTAACGTAATTGAAATCCATCAGCCCCAGGAAGTTGTTCACATAATGGTCCATCACGTCCTCCGGCAGCACCGTGAAGTCGAAGAGCTCACAGTACGTCCGGTTCACGAGGTCAAAGATTTTCTGGCCGTAATGCTCTTCCCGGACCTCTTTCTTTGTAATCTTGCGGATATGCAGGTTATAGCGCTCCAGCAGCAACGCGGCGGCCCTGGAAACCTTCTCCGGCACCTGGTCCGGCAAATAAATCCTGTATTCCAGCCAGTCATTCACCTTCCCGAGCCCCAGTGCCTCAAAATGCTCTCCGTAGTAAGGATAATTATATTTGAGGGCAAAGGAGGAGATATCGTCAAATCCTTCTATCACACAGCCCTCACTGTCAAAATCCGTGAAACCCAGGGGGCCTGTGACGGTGGTCATGCCGTGCTTCTTTCCAAAAGCAATTACAGCTTCCAGAAGGGCTTTGGAAACCTCTTTATCGTCAATAAAATCTATCCAGCCAAAACGTACCTCGGCATGCTTCCAATCCCGGTTGGCAATCTCGTTGATGATGGCGGCCACCCGGCCCACGATCTTCCCATCCTTGTAGGCTAGGAAACGTTCTAATTTGGAGTATTTGCCCATGGGATTCTTATCCGGATCCAAGGTCCCCATTTCGTCCATGAACAGCCCCGGGACATAATAAGGGCAGTCTTTATAGAGCTTCAAGGGAAATTTCACAAAATCACGGAGTTCCGCACGCGTCCGGACTGTTTTGACGGTAACAGGCATACTGGCAGGGTTTTAATACAGTATTGCAAAAATACTAATTTTTCCGCTCTAAACAAATACGGCCCCCGGTTTTCCGGAGGCCGTATAAAAAGCAGGGGAGGGGAACCTCTCCTAGTTCTGGGTCATGTAGAATGACATGCTGCCGCTATAGCCCTTGATGCTGGCATTAAGGACCAGGGTCATCTTCTTGTCGGCCGAATACTCATAGGTACCGGGAATGCTGCCGCTGAAGAAAGGATTATCACCCTGCAGTGAGAAGCTGATGGTTTTGGAGGACTCAGTAATCCTATAGGTGCCCTCAATGGCCGGAGCATCTTCAAAGTGGATAACAAAGGTATTGTTGCCGGTGAAAATGAATTCCACAACCTTATAACCTACGAACTTGCTGGGATCTATATTGGCTTTGTTCTTCACGGCATAGGTGGCCATTTCATAGAGGTCACAGCCCTCGAAGTCATGCGAAAAACGCACTCCGTCACTGCCGACTACTTCCAAAGTAGTAGTATTAATCGTCCAGTTACGGTCGGCATTTTTCTGGTCCTGGCTGGAGCCCTCCGGAGTGTCCTTTACATTGGCATTACCATTGAACTCATTACCCGCGTTTTCCGAACCTTCCGGTTTCACATTAACATTGGCGTCGCTGCCGGAACCGGAAACATTAACGGAGCCGAACCCCTTACAGTTATAATTGCCGTTACTTTCCGTATAACTACCAACAACGGTTTGAATATCACCAACTTTGGCCTTGGTACCAATTATCCGGCGTTTGATGATGTAACGGTTGGATTCCGTGAACTCTATGGAGAGAACCTCATATTCACCCTCATTGTCCACATATTTGGGCAGAGGCTTGTCCTCGTGGAACTCAATCTTGATGGCAGCGTCCTTGGTGGGCGGATCCTGCATTACAACAGTCTCTGCGGGCTTATCCGGATCATTGGGTTTACCGCAGGAGAAGAGGAAGGGGAGTGCTACTACGGATAAAGCAGCTAAAACAAGCAAATTCTTTTTCATAGTTGGCAAATTTATTGATAATTAATTAGTTACACTAGAAAAGCTTGAAATAGAAGCCAAAGCGGATATACGGGCAAACCGGAATCTCGGAAACCAGATTCAGGAGCTTGGCAGCCTGTTCGCCTTCCTTCAATCCCATGGATTGTGCCGTAATGGCCACGGTCTCAAATTCATTATAGTCGGAAGCTGCGGTGTATTTGCGGCTCTGGAGTTCCGGGCTGCCCCAAAGCATGAGGCCCATGTCAAAGACAAAGTTGAAGGTCTTCTCCGGATTGAGGGCACGGCCAAAACCGAGTCCCAGATAAGGCATTACAGCCCAGTGCTTTACATCCACATACGCCGTACCTTTCTTATCCGTAGTAAGGCCGTTGACGGAAGTCTTGGCCCAGTCGGCAGAATCCAGCACCTTGCTTAAATCGGCCGCAACGGAGAGGAGCTTACCGTTATTGGCAAAGGCACCTGCAGAGAAATGGAAGCCGCTTTTCTTGGAAAGGAAGAAGTCAAACAGCAGATGGCCGGTACCGGAACTCCACACCTTGGCCGATACGGGAATATTGTTAAGATTCCTGCCTTCAATGGTACCCAGGTCCAAATTGGCATTGACCGGAATGAGGGAACCGTAAGGATCAATACCATAACCGCCGCGAAGCTGGATGGTATTGCCAAGAGGAAAAGCAAGGTCCAAACCAAGACCGTCTACACCCAAGGTCACACCCAAAGCCATGTGATTGAACATCATACTGTCCTGAGCCTGAGCACGGGGAGCAGCAAGGATTGCTGCAGCAAAAACAAGTACGAGAATTTTTTTCATATCAGATTAGATTAAAATTTACGTCCTAAACTATGCAAATATAGCGATTTCTTTTAGAAAAGCAACCTATTAATATGCTTTTTGCGATTTCACTGCCGAAAGCGCAATTGTTACACAATTGATATTATGTTAACTAATAGATGCGTAAACACGTCCCCTGCCCGGAAAAGAACAAGATTGGAAAAAATTGCTTATATTTGACAACTGAAACTAAACCATCAATATGAGTCCAGAAATTGCAGCCACCATAGACAGCATCGAGGTGAATCTGAATGCCGGTGGCATGAATACCATCAACATCATCCTGGCTTTCGTCATGTACGGCGTTGCGCTGGGAATCAAGCCGGGTATTTTTATAGAAGTCTTCAAGAAACCCAAATCCGTAATACTGGGCGCAGTATGCCAGCTAATCCTGCTTCCTGCGTTCACCTGTCTGCTGGCCATCCTGCTCTCCGGCTGGATTTCGCCCATGATGGGTCTCGGCATGATCCTGGTGGCCGCCTGCCCGGGCGGAAACATCTCCAACTTCATGTCTTCGCTGGGAAAGGCTAATATTGAGCTATCTGTTTCACTTACAGCTATTTCCACAGCTCTTGCCGTGTTCATGACCCCGCTCAATTTCTGGCTCTGGGGTAACATTTATGTTCACACCGCCAATGTTGCCCACGCAGTGCCCACCCTGGTAATTCCGCTCTGGGAAGTCTTCAAGACCATCTTCATCCTGCTGGGCATTCCGCTGGTTCTGGGCATCCTCACCAGCAAATTCCTTCCCAAGGTGGCCAATGCCCTCAAAAAGCCCCTCCAGTGGCTCTCAATAGTGATTTTCATCGCCATGGTGGTCCTGGCTTTCAGCGGCAACATCAGCGCATTCCTCCAATGCATCAAGTATATCTTCGTGGTGGTGCTCATCCACAACCTGCTGGCGCTCACCCTGGGCTTTACCACGGCAACCGTGGCCAAACTCCCTTGGAAAGACCGCCGTACACTTACCATTGAGACGGGCATCCAGAATTCCGGCCTGGGACTGGCCCTCATGCTGGGGACCAGCATTTTCGCCGGTTTCCCGCCGCACGGAGGCATGCTGGTCATTACGGCCTGGTGGGGCATCTGGCACATCATCTCCGGCCTCACCGTAGCCACCATCTTTAACCGTACCCGTAAAGATGCGTGCGCCTAGGGCCTGGGAAAGCCATTGGAGTTACCGGATCATGCGGCCATATGTCAATTGGCTCATCCGCACTTCCCTCCTCTCCCTTAAAAAACGCGGCTCCCTGCCGCAGGACGGGGCCGTTATCCTGTGCCCCAACCACACCAACTGCCTTATTGACCCGCTGGTGTTACTGCCCCTGATCCCCAAACGCGTGGTCTTCGGGGCCCGGCAAGATGTCTTCAAAAAGCCGGCGGTGAACTGGTTCGTGCGCATGACGGGCGTCCTTCCCATCAGCCGCATCCGGGACGGCATCCGGGAGGTTTCCAACAACCACGAAACCTTTGCCGATTTTGAAGAATGCCTCTCCCGGGGCCTTCCAGTTTGTCTTTTCGGCGAAGGAACCCATCGGCAGATGCACTCCCTGCAACCCATACGGAAAGGCTTGGCCCGCATAGCGCTGGAAAGCGCAGCGGCCAGAAAGACCTGGCTGGTCCCCGTAGGCATCGAATACGGGGACTGGACGCACTACACCACCACTTGCCAGGTATCCTTCGGGACGCCCATAGACGTTAACGCCGTGGTGGAAGAGCATCCGGACACGCTGCCCGGAGATATGTGCAAGCTCTTGCAAGACAAGATATTCCAGGGAATCAAGGAGCAGATCCTCTATCTCCCGGACGACGAAACCTACCCCGCCGCCTGGGCAAAGATCAAGGCCGAAAGAAAGCGCATGCCCTATGGCTGGAAACTGCTCATCGGCCTTCTCACCTTCCCCCTTTTCCTTTTGGCGGTGCTCCTCTCCCTCCCCCTGCCCCAGCTGGCCGATTATGTATGTAAGAAGCTGAAAGACAAGGCCTTCAGTAACTCCATCCGCTTCCTGGTCCGGATGTTCGGGTTGCCTGTCCTGCTAATATTCTGGGGCATTGTCTTCTTCTGCACCTTCCCCTGGTGGGCTGCACTCCCCCTTACAGTCGCCGTCCTTTTCGCCTTCCCTGCCTTCTATGCCTGGCTGGCCCTTCTGGACGGGAAAGACTGCGATTAAAGAATCCCGCAAATGTCAAGAAAAAGAATAGACCTGCTTTTGGAGAATGTAATCATCGAAGCCGTCGCCGCCGAGGGGAAAGCCCTCTCCCACGTGGACGGAATGGTGGTTTTTGTAGATTTCGCCGTTCCCGGCGATGTGGTGGACATCCAGGTATACAAGAAGAAAAAGAACTATATGGAAGGCTTTATCAAGCGCATTGTAAAGCCTTCTCCCAACCGGTTGGAACCCTTCTGTGAGCACTTTGGCGTATGCGGCGGCTGCCGGTGGCAGCCCCTGCCCTACGCCATGCAGCTGGAAGCCAAGCGGCAGCAGGTGGAGGACCAGCTGGTAAGGATCGGCCATCTGGACGTGCCGGAAATCCGCCCTACCCTGCCCTCGGAAAAGACGCAATTCTACCGTAACAAGTTGGAATTCAGCGCTTCCAGCAAGCGTTGGCTGCTAAGCGGAGAGAAGCCGGAGGCCGTTACGAACTGGGAAGGCCTGGGCTTCCATGTGGGCAAGTTCTTTGACAAAGTCCTGGACATTAAGAACTGCTGGCTGCAGCCGGAGCCGTCCAACGCTATCCGCCTCTTTATCAAGCGTTTCTGCCTGGAAAACGGGCTGGAATTCTACAACATCCGGGAAAACCGGGGCCTCTTTAGGAACATGTTCATCCGCACCACGGAAAAAGGCGAGGTAATGCTTATCCTCTGCTTTGCCCAAGACGCAAAGGTCAAGCGGGAAGCCCTGTTGGACGCCGTAAGCGCCGCCTTCCCGCAAATCACCAGCCTTTACTACGTAATCAACGAGAAGCTAAACGATTCCATCGGCGACCAGTCCCCCATCCTCTACAAGGGGCAGGAGGCCATTTACGAGGAGATGGAGGGCCTCCGTTTCAAGATTGGACCCAAGTCCTTCTACCAGACCAATTCCCGCCAGGCATACCGGCTTTACAGCGTGGCCCGGGAATTCGCCGCCCTAACGGGAAACGAGGTGGTCTATGACCTCTATACCGGCACCGGCACCATAGCCCAGTTCGTGAGCCGGAAAGCTGCTAAAGTATTTGGCATTGAGTATGTTCCGGAAGCCATCGAAGATGCCCGGGCCAATGCCGATGCCAATGGGATCACCAACTGCGAGTTCTTTGCCGGAGACATGAAAGACGTGCTGGACGACGCCTTTGTCGCCGCCCACGGACGGCCCGATGTCATTATCCTGGACCCGCCCCGCGCCGGCATCCACCCGGACGTGGCCAAGGTGATCCTTAACGCGGAACCGGACCGGATGGTATACGTTAGCTGCAACCCGGCCTCCCAGGCCCGGGACCTGGCCATCCTGTGTGAGAAATACGTGATTACGGCCGTCCAGCCTGTGGACATGTTCCCCCACACCATGCATGTGGAGAATGTTGTGGCATTAAAAAGGAAGTAATTACTTCACCTCAATTTCCATTTCCAACACTTCCGCCGCCCCACTCTCATAACTGAGGCGGGCTTCCACCGTATGCACACCGGCGGTAAGCTGCACGGAGGATTCGCTCACCGGGGCTCCGTCATAATACCAGGAAACAGAGGACGGCTTCCGGGAATGGGCCTCCTTAAGGCGAAGTTTGAAGGTATTTCCAGCCTTGTACGTGCCGCTGCCGGGGTCTATAGAATGGAAGCCGATATCCGACAGGGCCGTGGGAACCTGCACCTCGCTTACCGTGGCGGAAAGGGCCAGGTCGTACTTATTCATGGGGGTCCATTTCACAGGCGTGGCACTGTAAGTGGCGTAATAGCTCTCCGTAGGGTCTTCCCGGGCGCTGAGGCGGCATGACAGCGGATGCTCATAATCTCCTCCCCTGACGGCATAGCCGATATACACATCATCACCGGAGGGTACCCGCAGATCGTACTCGCTGATATCCACGGTGTTCCAGCCGGCATACGCCGGATTCTTTACCACGTGGTTCAGGAGGCGCTGTCCGCCGGACTCTACAATAACAATTATTGCATCGGCCTTATACACAACCGGATAGAAGGTTACGGTGGAAAGTCGCTGGTCCACATAGGGCGCCAGTTCTTCGGCGGTGAAGCGCACGGCCCCCATGAGGCTGTTCCCGCTGGCCGAATACGCCATGAGCTGGGCCGAAGGATCAGACTTGTCCAGGGTGGTGATCTCCGGTTCCCCTTCTTTCCGGAGCATCATATACAGGTTGTTGCCCGTCTCCTTTAGGAGGATGGTAAGGGTCTTGGAAACATATCCCGCCTTTTCCGCCGTAACGTCCACCTCCGTCTCCGCCTCATACGAATCCATGCCGATGAAGAAGGCTCCCGCCTGGTCCGTAACGGCCGACGGTCCAGCGGCATCCACCCTCACGGTGACGCCCGGCAAAGGATCGCCGGCGACATCCACCACCAGGCCGTTGATACTCTTGCCCGCATCGAAACGAGCTGTGAGTGAGACGGTTCCGCCGGAATAACGGACGCCGGTAATCTGTTGCGCCGTGGGAACGCCCTCCCAGTCGATGGGCTGGAAGGCCGTCACTTTCCCACTGCCCGGGAACAGGACGCCCTCTATACCGCCCCTGAAGTCATAGGATGTGGGCTCCGTGGAAGGAACAATATAAAAACAGGGATGGCTTCCACTGTTGTTGAGGCTGTTGGTATACCGCCAGAAATTCCACAGATCGGCAGCGGTATATGTCTTTTGGATAATCCGCTTGGACTTATCCACATGATAAAGGGCCAGGCCCTGCGGCAGCGGAGCATCCCAGCGGGAACCGTCCCGGCACTCCAGGAGGAAATACTCCCCTTCCGTGCTGGTGGAAATGCGATAGCCCTTCCCGCTCTCACCTACTCCCTTAAGGCTTACATCCCCATCCGGAAGTTCCACTACGGCATCTTCCGGTGCCCATCCCAGGAGTTGCAATTCTTCCAGATTAAAGGAAGGCGGCGTATGAGAGTTGTTGTTATACAGACCATAACACATGGTGGAAAAGAAATACAGACCGGTGGTGTAGCCGTTTTCCGTATCATCGGTATCGTAGAAGTCCGGCAGGCCCAGATGGTGGCTGAACTCATGCACGGTGCCTCCAATGCCTCCCATTACCTTACCACTGTTCCCCTGCAGCTCCGAGGTGCAGAAATAGGAGCCCAGTTTCACTCCGTCCAGTTCCGTGTTTCTGGCCTGTACACTGGAGGAGTACTGCACATTCCACTGGTGGGACCAGATGGCATCGGCCGGACCGCCCTCCGCTTCGTCGTAACCGGCATAGTAGAAGAGTATCATATCCACGGTGCCGTCCCCGTCCTCATCGTATCGGGAGAAATCCACCGTATCGTCCAGCAGGGAGGCCGCTTCCACCAGCGCCAGTTCCGGGCCCGGGAATAGGTCCCGGCCCGTTTCCTGGTCATTTTTGCCATACGAGGCCATATTCTTGGACAGCTTCACCGGCCCGTAAACGTCAAATTCCGGATTGTACTGTCCCCTGGAATTGTCATTGAAGAAATCCCAGACAGAGCCTGTGGCGCCGCCCAGATCATACCCCTTCTGGTCCAGCATACTGGTAAAAGTGGAATGAGGGGCCGATATGCTGAAGGAGCGGTCCGGGAATTCCACCAGCAGCACCAGGACCCGGTGCGTACCGTGGGTGAGATCCGGGGATTCTGCGGCCGATCGGCGAACCGCCGACATCCGCTGGCGCAGGGTCCTTCCCTGCTCTGCAATCTTACGTCTGATGCGGGGAAGGCTGCGGGCCGATAAACGATAGAAGCCCAGGGCATCCTGGTCCAGCAGCCGGCCTTCCCGGTCTGTAACCCAATGTCCCCATTCGTCTCCATGCAAGACTATCTCCAGGGTGGAACCATCTGGCTGAACGTACTTTATGACACCGGGACGCGCCGGAAGCGCAGCCATTTCCAGAGCCACGAACAAAGCCGATATTAGCACTGCCAGACGCCGCATCCCCTACTTCTTTATCACAAAATAGACCGTATCACTCACTTTGAGCCACACATAAGGCTCCTTGATTTTAAGGACCTTAGCGGCGGTATACTCCGTCATTACCAGCGTGCGGTCTTTCTCCACCACCTTATAGCCAAGAGGAACGCTTGTACCCGCCTCCAGGGCCGAAGGAACAGACACCGTCACAGCCCTCACATCGGCCGGATACAAGAGGGAAAAATAAAAGCGGTCCCCGTCCGTGAGGCGGCTGATCTGGGTCTCCGAGCGCTCATACACCCGGTCTCCCCCGTCAACACCATAGGCGCCGGGAACGGTAACCTGGATAATGGGATCTTCCGGTGTCTGCTGTACCGTAACCTCCCGCACCCGCTCTCCGGAAGTGAAGACCAGCACCACGGAACGGGGGGTATTACCGGAATGCTCCGGAGCGGTTAGGGTTAGCATCCAGGAATTGGAATTCACCTGCTGATTCTTAACGGAAAGCCAGTTGACTTGGGTCTTGAACGTATAATTCCACTCTGCATTACACTCCACATAGAGCGGGAAATCCCCTCCTTCCGGGGCAAGCTCAAAAGTGGAATCCTGCGTTTGCCGGTTCACCAGGAACTTGGCCTCTTCCTCCCTGGGGTCCTCACAGGAGGAAACAGCCAGCACAGCCGCCACCACGGCCCATACCGCGGGAATACGGATATGCTGGAAGATTTTCATTTAACAAATATAGGCAATTCCACACAGAATTGCTATTTTTGCAGAACAAAAGTTAACAGTGTCTATGTGGATTTCTATATTGTTGCTTCTGGTGGGTCTGGCACTGGTGGTATTTGGTGCCGACTACCTGGTGGACGGAGCCTCAGGCATCGCCCGGCGCTTCGGCCTCAGTGAGTTCGTAATCGGCCTCACCATCGTCGGAATGGGCACATCGGCGCCGGAAATGGTTGTAAGCTTCATCGGCGCCGCCCAGGGAAATGCCGATATCGCCATGGGCAATGTAGTGGGATCCAACATCTTCAACACGCTCCTCATCCTGGGCATTACGGCCATTATACTGCCCATGGGCATTACCAAGGCCAACAAGAAGCGGGATATCCCCGTAAATATCCTCATAACGGTGCTGCTCATACTCCTGGGGCTGGAAAAGACCCTCTTCGGTTTCGGTACGGACGGCCTCAGCCAGATTGACGGCGGCATCCTCATCGCCTGCTTCCTCCTGTACATGTGGAGCAGTTTCCGCCAGCAGGAAAGCCTTCCGGAAGAATCGGCACCGGCCAAGGAGCACCCTCTGTGGCTGGCGGCCCTCTTCATCGTAGGCGGCCTCGCCGGACTCATCTTCGGCGGAAAACTGTTTGTGAATTCCGCCACGGACATTGCCCAGCGGCTGGGCGTGAGCGACAAATTCATAGCCATCACCATCCTGGCGGGCGGTACCTCCATGCCGGAGCTGGCCACCTGCGTGGCCGCCGCCGTCAAGAAGAAAGGCCAGCTGGCGCTGGGCAACATCATCGGCTCCAACGTCTTCAACATCCTGCTCATCCTGGGCGGATCGGCCCTTATCCATCCCCTCTCCTTCACCGGTATCGGCTATGTGGACCTGGGGGCCCTCCTGGCAAGCGCCGTGGCCCTTTTCACCTGCTGCTATGTGGGAAAACGGGACCTGCTGGACCGGCTGGACGGCGTCCTGTTCCTTCTCATCTGGGCCGCGTACATGGCCTGGCTCATCATCCAACTTTAATCCAGACTCACCATGCTAATCCATCTGTTGCAAACCAATACGGTTCCCCCCGAAATCATAGAGAAAGCCAGCAAGATCTCCGTAGATACCCTGGCCATCAAAACCGTGGAACTCATTGAGGCGGCCAAGCAAGGCTCTTCCCGTGAGGTGGTTACCAGCCTCACCCAAAGCGCCATCAATTTCGGCCTCAAGGTGCTGGCGGCCCTGGTTATCTATATCATCGGCGCATGGGTCATCAGCCTGATAAGGAAACTGCTCCGCCGGCATTTCGAGCGGCGCAAGACGGAGCCCACGCTGGCCTCCTTCCTGTTCAGCCTCATTACCATAAGCATGTGGGTGCTGCTCATCGTCCTCACCGTGAGCGCCCTGGGTGTGAACACCACCTCGCTGGCAGCCCTGCTGGCAGCCGGCGGCATGGCCATCGGCATGGCCCTCAGCGGCACGGTCCAGAATTTTGCAGGCGGGCTTATGCTGCTCATCTTCAAGCCCTTCAAGGTGGGAGATTTCATTGAGGCGCAGGGCTTTTCCGGCTTTGTAACAGAAGTGAATATCGTTAGTACCAAACTCAAGACTACGGACAACCGGCTCATAGTCCTTCCCAACGGCGCCCTGTCCAACGGAAACATCGCCAACATCACGGCCCATCCCCTTCGCCGGGTGGACCTTAAGGTATGTCTCCCTTATGGAACAGACGCCACCAAGGCCAAAGATGCGTTACTGGCCATTGTTGCAGAGAATCCGCTGTTCCTCAATGAAGAGACCAAGGGTGCAAAGGATCCCTTTGTGGCCGTTCAGATGCTGGACAACAGCTGTGTGGATTTCATTGTAAGGGCCTGGGTAAAGGCCTCGGATTACTGGGAGGCGTATTTCTGGCTCAACGAACAGGTATACACGCAGTTACCGGAGAAGTACGGAATCCACTTCCCCTTCCCTCAGCTGGACGTTCACGTAAAGAAAGACTAAACAGCAAGATTCTCCTTGGAGAGGACGGGATTGCTGTAGATGTGAAGCAGGATGTCCCGGAGGTCTTCCCGGTTAAGCTTCGGCTCCACAGTTCCCAATTGCTTTTCAATATATGCCTTGAAGCCTTCCAGCTCTTCCGGCGTATATTCGGCGGCATATTTGTTCCCACCGTTCACCAAGTCATAGGCCATGTAATTGGTCTTCCAAAGCTGATAACCGCTGATTACCCGGCGGTCCACCGCGTGGCGAATCTGCTGGTAGCGGTCGTTCTTATCGCAGAAGGAGGCTTCCCGGATTTCCTCTTCCGTTAACGCATCCCCAATGTTGATATGGACGTTGCCCTTGTACTGGCGGATGCCCTGCACAATGCTCTGGAGGTCTTCATTCTCCCCTTTCACATATTTCTGCGTACGGGAAATGAGCATTTCCCGGGCCTTGAGGATATCGCACGGCTCATATTCGTAGGAAATGCTAAGCGGGACCAGGTTGAGCTCCATGAAGTTCTGCACAAAGTCCTGGGTGCCGCTCATGTCGAACATCTTGAGGAGGCCCTGCTCCGTTACGTCATTGCCGTCCTTGGTGCGGCCCTGGCGCTGGGCAATCCATACCGAGCTTTGTCCGGAGGTGATGGTTTCCCGGATGTACTTGGACAGCAGCTGGGAAGACAGATAGAGTTCCCGGGCCGATATGCCGCGGATAACCTTGATCATGCGGTTGGAACGGATGAGCAGTTCCACCGTCTTATGCTTGAGCAGGTTGTCCCCCACCGCTATCTGCGTATACGGCAGCTGGTTCCGGTGCAGGATAATCTGCATGAACGCAGGATCCAGGATGATGTCCCGGTGGTTGGAGATAAAGAGGTACTTCTTATCCGTATTCTGGACCTTGGAAATACCGTCGTAGGAAAAATTATGGACCGTATTGGAGATTACCCACTCAACGGCATGGCACATGACGGCATCCTGAAATTCGTCCACCGTATGGAGACTGCGGAGGATATCGGCCAGCGCCGTTTCCGGCTGGTCCGGAAAGATGACCTTGGAAATCCAGGGAACATTGGGATGATTGGCCACCCGGGCCAATGCCGCAGATGCTTCTTCGTCGTTAAATGGGGCGATGTCCGTGAATTCTGTCTGATCCATAACTGCGTTACAATTTGGAACTACAAAGCTACAAAAATTATTCCACTTCCCCAAGGATTTCAGGCCTCCGGACGCTCAAGAAGGGAACTGTCTCCGTAGCTGAGGAAACGGAAGTCATTGGAAAGGGCAAAGTCGTATATGGTGCGCCAGTCTCCGTTAACAAAGGCCGATACCAGCAGAATCAGGGTGCTTTCCGGCTGATGGAAGTTGGTTACCAGCTTCTCCACCAGACGGAAACGGAATCCCGGGACAATGATAATGCGCGTACCCACGGTGAGCCTGTCCTCCCCGCTGCGGTCCATCCAGTCCAGGATGGCCCCCAGGGCCTCTTTAGTGCTGTACGGGTATTCCCGCGTGTAAGGGGCCCACTGGTCCACATCGGTCGGCTTTCCCGTCTCCAGGCAGCTAACGCCCACATAATAAAGGGATTCCAGGGTGCGGACGGATGTGGTTCCCACCGCCACCACAGGCCGATTCCCCGCCTTCAACTCTTCCAGCAGTTTCCGGGACACCACGAAAGGCTCCCGGTGCATGGGATGTTCGCTAACCAGAGAACTCTTTACCGGCAGGAAAGTTCCGGCGCCCACGTGCAGGCACACGGTTTCCTCCAGGATCCCCTTTTCCCGGATCCGGTCAAGGACGGCCTGTGTAAAGTGCAAACCGGCCGTAGGAGCCGCTACAGAGCCTCGGAACTTGGCGTAAAGGGTTTGATACCTTTCGGCATCGATCTGCTCCGATTCGCGGTTTAAATAGGGCGGGATGGGAATGGTTCCGCACCTTTCCAGAACGCGGGAGAAGGGAGAACCGTCTTTCCAGAAGAAACGGACGCGGCCGGTCTGGCCGTCCCGGCTGAGGAGTTCCGCACGGAGATCCATGGCCTTGACATCGGCATCACCGTCCGGATTATAAAGGGAAAGGATATCCTCCTTCCACTTTTTGGCATTGCCGATAACGCATTTCCAAGTGGTTTCCTCCGAAGCGGCAAAAGCCGTATTATACTCTGGCGGCGTAACAGGTTCCAGACAGAAAATCTCAATATGAGCGCCGGTCTCCCGCTGAAAATGCAGGCGCGCAGGCACCACCTTGGTGTCGTTGAACACCATAAGGGCATTGGCGGGAAGCAGATCCGGCAAATCCCGGAAAACGTATTCACAGACCTTTCCGTTCTTGTAATGCAGCAGCTTGGATGCATCCCGCTCCGGAAGAGGGTATTTCGCAATCCTGGAGTCCTCCAGGCCATAATTGTAGTCTTCGATATGAATTTCCGGTATCATGAGAATTCAAAATTTGACGCAAAGTTACACAATCTATCGGAGAATCCGCAATAACGGCAAAAAAGCTCAAATCAGCCGTAAAGAATTTTACAAAAATGAAATAGTATTCACAATTATTTCGTATAGAGTTGTATACTTTTTTGCGCAAATTCAGATTTTTAAACACCGATTTGCTAAAATTTTTTCTGGAATTTTACTCTGTTTTCTACAATTTCATATATAACGTAAAATCAGTTATTTATAACTTGTATAGAAAGTATTACTTAAACAATTTTCGGCATTGGAGCCATTTCTACCGAAAAAGTCATCAAAACAAGCAGGAAATTTCTAATTAATATATTATAAATCAGAAATTAATCCGCATCTAACTAATGTGATAATATAAGTAAATACCACCCTTTTCTCCCATATTCTGTTTACAAAGCGACATACCCGGGATTTGCTTTTTCCGTTTTTTGTTTTTACTTTTGTGACGGAAAAGTTTAAAATTATGAATCGGCGTTTATTGCAGTTTTTGCAGGCAGAAAACATCACGCAATCCCAATTTGCGGATATTTTGAACGTGGCGCGCGGAAGTGTCTCCCATATTCTCTCCGGACGCAACAAGCCGGGATACGATTTTATGGAGAGTCTTCTGCTCCACTACCCCAATTTGAACCTGGACTGGCTGCTCACCGGCAAGGGAAAAATGTACAAAGACGGCGCGGAAGAGCCTTCCCTGCCGCAGGAGGCAGGCTTTTTTGAGCTTTCAGAAGAGGTGGAAACTGCCCCTGAGGCCCGTGAAATAAGCCATATCCTGGTTTTCTACAAGGACAATACCTTCCAGGAATATCATCCTGCCTAATTATTTCTTATATTTGCAGAAAGCAATAATATAAGGAGTAATGTCACTGTTCAAACCACACTTCAAAGGCCTGGAAAAAGAGGTTTCCGGTCTTCGTTTCCGCAATCCAGTGGGTCTTTTCCGCAAGGGAGATTCGGTTAGAATCCGTCCTCTGGCGGGCCTGGGAGTGGGTTTTTTAACGCTCACACCGGACCAGGACCACATTATGGAGTGGATCCAGCGTCTGGCGCAGCAGCGCCACGGACAGGACATTCTGCTGGCCGTAAACCTTAACAAGAACATTGAGCGCTCCTTCTCCCTGGCATACGATTTTGCCGATATCCTCATTGTGGACACCAACAGCAACGGCGGCATAGATTCCCCGGACGTGCCGGACATCCCCGTCCTGCTGGACGAGCTACTCAATTTGCGGCTTTGTTACGAGCAGTTAACCCCCATTTACCTGCGCCTTCCCATGGGCCTTACCCCGGAGGAAATGCATTCCATCCTGTCCTATTGCCAGCTTTCCGGCATTAACGGCGTGGTGGCGACAGGCAGCGGTACGGTGCGCCAGGTTCTGGAAATCACCCAAAACAGGCTGCCCGTAATGGGATGCGCGTCCACGCCGGAAGAAGCGGCTCAAATGCTGCAGGACGGCGCTTCCCTCATAGAGATGGACGTTCGCCCTCCTGTGGCCTTAAAACTGCTCAAAACCCTGGAAAAAGACGCCAAAAACCATGATTAACGCCTGTATCTGCACCATCGGGGACGAGATTCTCATCGGCCAGGTGGTGGACACCAATTCTTCGCATCTTGCCGTGGCCCTGGAAGAAGCCGGCGTACGTGTAACCCGGATGGTATCCATTGGAGACAATAAGGAAGACATTACCCAAACGCTTCGTAAAGAGCTGTCCCGCAGCACCATAGTTATTACAACCGGCGGCCTGGGTCCCACAAAGGACGATATAACCAAGGGTGTCCTGGCAGAACTCTCCGGCAGCAAAGGCTACGTAGAGCACGCCGGTCAGCTGGAGATGATCCAGAAGATCCTGGCTTTCCGGGGGCTGGACATGCTACCCAACAATCGCGCGCAGGCCCTGGTGCCGGACAAGGCAGAAGTAATTGTGAATCAAGTTGGTACGGCGCCAATTATGGTCTTCCGGAACATCTGCGGCGGCACGCTGTATGCCCTTCCGGGGGTTCCCCATGAGGCCGTTAGCGCCATCCCCGCCGTGGTGGAAGACATCCGCGCCCACCAGTCCCTCACCCACATCTATCACAGGAACATCATGGTGTACGGAATAGCGGAGAGTGCCCTCTCTGAGCTCATTGCCCCCTGGGAGGATGCCCTGCCGGAAGACATGCATCTTGCATATTTACCTAATCCCCTCACCGGCATTCGTTTACGCCTTTCCATCTATAGTGGAGATGAAGCTGAACAAAAAGCCCGGACGGAAGAGCGACTTACCCGGCTCAAAGCCATCCTTGGAGACAAGGTATATGCCGACGGAGACTCCACCCTGGAGGAAGCCCTGGGAGAGATCTTCAAGGCCCATGGCCTCACGGTATCGGCCGCAGAGTCCTGCACGGGCGGAGAGATAGCCCATCTGTTCACTTCCGTCCCCGGCTCTTCCACCTATTTCCTGGGATCGGTGACCTCCTATGCCATTTCCGTAAAGGAAAAGGTGCTGGGCGTACCGGCCGATATTATTAAGGAGCACGGGGTGGTTAGCAGCGAAGTGGCGGCCGCCATGGCAGAGGGTGTAAGGCGTCTTACAGGCAGTGATTATTCCGTGGCCACCACCGGTCTGGCCGGTCCCTCCGGAGACGAGAACAATCCGGTTGGAACCGTATGGATCGGAGCCGCCGGACCCCATGGAACCCTGACCGTCCGCTACCAGTTCCGGCACGACAGAAAGCGCAATATTGAACGCTTTGCAGCCTCTGCTTTAGACTTTTTACGCCGTTTTGTTTTAGCGGACTTAAATCGCTGAAAATGAATAAAAATAACAAAGTTGTTAAACGCGCTAACAACTTTGTTACATTTAAAGGTGTTTACAACTTAACACATTGATTCGGCGGCTTTTATCACTCGCCGGAACACATCCATGAGATTTTTACCTGTAACCTTCTCAATGTCCTTGGAGGAGTACCCTCTTCGGGCCATTTCCCGTGCCACGCAGCCTATCCGGGAGACGTCGTCCATCCCCTTCGGAGCCACCAGGATTCCGTCGTAATCGGAGCCCAGTCCCACGTGGTCAATACCGGCCAGACGGACGGCATGGTCCACATGGTCCACTATCTCCTTGACACCCGGTCGGGGCAGTTCTTTGAGGCGGTCCTGCATCCGGTGCCAGGCCTCCGCCAGCGACGGATCGGCAGGGTTCCGGTTGAAGGCGGTCTCCACGGCATCGGCCTCATCCAGGAGGGCGGCATCGGCGGGGTCCTTCCCAAAATCATCGGACAGGAAGGCCGGGTAGAAATTGATGCCCACATAGCCGTCGCTCTCCCCCAGCGCCTGCAGCATTTCGTCGGTAAGGTTCCGGCGGTGCCCGCAGAGGGCGCGGCAGCAGGAATGGGTGGCCACAATAGGTGCCCGGGAAAGCTTTATGCAATCCCAGAAGGTGCTGTCGGCAGCATGGGAAAGATCCACCATCATGCCCAGGCGGTTCATTTCCGCCACCACTTCCCGGCCGAAAGGGCTCAGTCCGCCCCAGCGTTTTCCTTCAGCGACACTGTCGGCCACGGCATTGTCGCCGTTATGCGTTAAAGTAAGGTATCGCACGCCCATGCGATAAAACGTCCTTAAAAGCGCCAACGACTCCTGGATGGGACTTGCATTCTCCATACCCAGGAAAATGGAAATAAGGCCGTTTTTGCGGGCTTTAACGACATCCTGCGGAGAGATGGCAAGAGAAACCTCCCCCGGATGGGCTTCTACGGCATCATAAGTGGCCGACAGCATCTGCAGGGCGTAGCGGGTGGCAGCGTCCGGCGCCATCTCCGCGGGCGTGTAAAGGGCAAAGAACGCCCCGTCCACGCCCCCGCGGCGGAGTTTGGGGAAATCCACCTGGGCATAGGCATTGTCCAGGCCGGGATCCCGCAGCCTCAGAAGCTGCGAGGGCGTATCCATATGGGAATCGTACATGGGCTTATTTCTTCTCGGAAACGGGAGCCAGGGTGGATTTCACAACGCGGCGGACCTTCATCTCCGGATTGCCGTCAAAGTACAGTTCTGCACCGCCGCTAAGGTCCACATCCAGGGTGTTTTCCACCTTCACGGTGAGTTCACCGCCGGAGAGTTTGGCTTCCGCCTTGGGCACCTTCAGAGCGCGGGCATCCACCTTCATGTTGCGGTCGCCCTTGGCCGAAAGGGAATCGGCCTTGCCGCTAAGGGTAAGTTCGGCTCTATTGCCGGCATCTACGGAAACCGCCTCTGCAGTAGCATCCACCGTTGCCTTGGCGCTTCCGCCGGCCTTAACCGTAAGCTTCCTGCCGTCCACGGTGGCACGGAGGACGCTGGAACCGTCCACATCCAGTTCAATGTCGTTGTTAACGGTGAGGATAAGGGTGGCCTGGCTCTTGTCATTCAGGGTAACAAGGGCCGATGAAGCCGTAACGGAGAGGTTCTTGAGCTGGGCCTTGTCTTCCAGTTTAAGGGTGAAATCCGTGGCGGAGAACTCGTCTACACCCGTGAGCACCACATTGTCCTGCAATTCAATCCCAGCAAGCTGAGGGGCATAGACCACGGCGCGGAACACCTGCTCGGGGGCTTTCTTCCCCTTCAGATCCTTCTTGACCTCCTTGGGAACATCTTTCTCGTTGTACTTGATATACAGCACGCCGGTGCGGACGTATACGTCTACGTAATCGGCCAGGACCTGGTCCACGGTAACCTTGGCACTGTAGTCTCCCTTGGAAAGGGTAACCTCAAAGTCTCCGGAAACGTTAAGGGAGCGGAACTCGCCCACCGGGTAGGTCTTCTCCTGCAGCTGGGAGCCGCTCTGGGCGGCTGCACCCAGGGTGAATAAACTTAAAGCAATAATTGCAATAACTGCCTTAAAAGTGTTATTAATCATGGTTTTCATATTATATTGTTATTAATTCTCCAATTGTTCGGACAGGGTGGCCCATTCTTCCGTATAGGCATCCATGTCCCGTTTCAGGTTCAGGTATTCGGCCGTAAGGTCCATGATGTCGTCCTTGGGTCCGGGATTGCCCAGCACCTTCTCTATCTCCGCCATCCGGGCCTCGTGGGAGGCAATCTCCTTCTCCAGCCAGTTAACCCGGCTTTTCACCTTCCGCTGCTCCTTGGAAAGGGCCTTCTGGGCCTGGAACTGCTGCTGGGCCGATGCCTTCTTTTCCTCAAGCTCCGGCTTCACGGGCGCTGCAGCCTCCTTCCGCTCCAGTTCCGCCAGGCTTTCCAGCTTCCGCCGACGCAGGAAATCGGCCACGCTGCCCAGGTGCTCCTTCACCCTGCCGTCTCGGAATTCGTACAGCTTGTCCACCAGGCCGTCCAGGAAGTCCCGGTCGTGGGAAACGACAATAAGCGTGCCGTCAAAGGCCATCAGGGCCTGTTTTAGCACATCCTTGGAACGGATGTCCATGTGGTTGGTGGGTTCGTCCAGCGCCAGCACGTTGTGGGAGGAAAGCATCAGTTTGGCCATGCCCAGGCGGGCACGTTCGCCGCCGCTGAGCACAGAAACCCGCTTGTCAATGTCCTCTCCCTTGAACAGGAATGCCCCCAGGATGTCCCGGAGTTTGGTTCTCACATCCCCCACGGCAATACGGTCCAGCGTACCGAAAACCGTCTCGGAAGGGTCCAGGACCTCTTCCTGGTTCTGCGCGTAATAGCCGATGCTGACGTTGTGACCCACCCGGGCCTCCCCTTCAATGGGCTCCAGTTCGCCCATGATCACACGCATGAGTGTGGTCTTTCCTTCTCCGTTCCGGCCGATGAGGGCCACCTTCTCCCCGCGCTTGATCTCCACGTTGGCATCCCGGAAAACCACCTTCTGGGGATAACCCACCGTAAGGTCAGTTCCCTTGAAAACCACGTCTCCAGCGCGCTGGGCGGGCGGAAATTTGAGGGTCAGGCGGGCGTTGTCGGTCTCGTCAATCTCTATGCGTTCCAGCTTCTCCAGGGCTTTGATGCGGGACTGCACCTGGTTGCTCTTAGTAGGTTTGTAGCGAAAGCGGTTGATGAAGTCTTCCGTCTTCTCTATCATGCGCTGCTGGTTCTCATAGGCGGCCGTCTGCTGGGCCATCCTTTCGGCCCGCAGGGTAACATATTGACTGTAGGGTACTTTATAGTCATGAATGTGCCCAAGGAGGATCTCCACCGTGCGGCCCGTCACGTTGTCCAGAAACTTGCGGTCATGGGAAACCAGCAGCACACTGCCCCGGAAGGCCTTGAGGTAGTCCTCGAACCATTCGATGGATTCAATATCCAGGTGGTTGGTGGGCTCATCCAGGAGCAGTACATCCGGCGACGCCAAAAGGATCTTGGCCAGCTCAATGCGCATGTTCCAGCCCTGGCTGAAGGTTTCGGTCTTCCGCTCCAGCTCGTCTTCCCGGAATCCCAGGCCGGAAAGGACCTTCTGGGCGCGGGCGCGGGGCGATTCCCCACTGTCCAGCGCCAGAGCGTCGTTCAGCTCGTTCAGACGGGCAATGAGCGCCGCGTAAGAGGCCGATTCATAGTCGCTTCTCTCCCCCAGTTGGGCGGTAATCCGCTCCATCTCCCGCTCCATCTCATGGATGGAATCAAAGACGGTGAGGACCTCTTCCAGCACCGTACGGCCCCGGTGGTGCTCCATAATCTGCGGAAGATAGCCGATCCGGATTCCGGACGGCAGGGCCACGGAACCGGATGTAGGCGCCTGCTCCCCCGTAATGAGCTTCATGAGGGTGGACTTGCCGGCACCGTTCTTTCCCACCAGGCCGATCTTGTCCCCGTCGGAGATATGGAAACTCACATCGTCCAGCAGGGTGAAGCTGCCGAAGGCCACCGTTATATTGTTAAGGGAGATCATTCGGCAGGGACGGCTTTGCGGCAAAGCAGGATGGAAAGCTCAAAGAGTCCGTACAGCGGGATGGCCAGGACAAACATGGAGAAAGGGTCGCTGGGCGTAATGAAAGCCGCTAATATCAAGACAATTACAAAGGCGTATTTGCGCCAGCGCTTTAACTTACTGCGGTCCACGATTCCAAGGCTTGAAAGCACCAGGATCACCGTAGGGAATTCGAACAGGAGCCCTATCAGAAACACCATGGAGGTGAACAGCGACATATAGGAGCTGAGGGAGATGGTGTTCACTATGGCGTCGCTCACGGAGAAGTTCACAAAGAACATGAGGCACACCGGAAGCACCACGAAATAGCCCACGGCCACGCCCAAATAAAACAGCCCGGAAGAGAGCCAGAAGGCCTTTTTTACCGCCTTCTTCTCCTTCTCGTACAGGGCCGGAGAGACAAACTTCCAGATTTCCCAGATCACATAGGGAAACGCCAGCACCAGGCCGCACAGGACGGCCACCTTCAGGTAAAAGAAAAACTGGGCAGATAACTCAATGTTTATGAGGTCCATGGAGAAATCCACCCCCGGGAGGCGGTAAAGCGGGAAATCGGCCCGGGTGGGCCAGAAAACCGCCTGGAACAGCGGTTTGGGAATGGCCAGAAAGATCAGTGAGAGCGCCACCACGGCCAGCACTGAGCGGAACAGGGTTCCCCTCAGCGCCTCCAGATGGTCCCAGAAGGACATTTCTTCGTCCTTCCCCGCCACCTTACTTCTCTTCCTTGGAATACTCCTCTTTCTGGGGCTGGTCGTCGGCCTTGATCTCTTTCTCCACCTCGTTCAT
Organism: Bacteroidales bacterium; assembly: GCA_024683255.1. The sequence goes on from JAIKYL010000043.1 coordinate 29,994, forward strand.
CCCTTCCTTGAATTCCTTGACGCCCTTGCCGAGTCCCTTCATGAGTTCAGGAATCTTGCGGCCGCCGAAAAGCAGCAGCACCACGGCCACTATGGCCACAATCTCCCAGGTTCCGAGCATTATCAACGGGTAAATCATACTATAAGGCATTAATGTATTTTTCAAACAAATTGCATATTTCCTCCGGGCAGCGGGTGGGCATGAAGGTCTCCTTGTTCAGGAAGCCCAGCACCACCAGGCCTTCCGCACAAAGCACACCGTCCTGGTTGTAGACAGCCTGCTTGATGAACATCTTGGCCATGGGAACCTTATTCACCTCGGCCGTTGCCGTGAGCACATCCCCCATCCGGGCCGGGTGCCGGAAATGGCACTCCACGGAGACGATGGGAACCAGCACGCCCAGCTCACTTTCGCACTTTTCAATAGGGAAACCCAGGGTGACCATCATCTCGTCCCGGGCAATCTCGAAGTAACGGATATAGTTGGAGTGGTGAACCACCGCCATCTGGTCCGTTTCGTAGTACCTTACCGGGAATGTAGCCTTGAATATTGCCATAACAAAAATGTTATCAGTATAAACAAATTTGTTTTATTTGCTCTCTTTAAGCTGCTTGAGTTTTGCTTCCAGCGTTTCTATCCTGGAAAGGGTATCGGCCTCCTTTTTGCGCTCGTTGTCAATGACGGCGGCCGGAGCGTTGTTCACAAAGCGCTCGTTGGACAGTTTTCCGCGGATGCCGGCCAGGAATTTCTGCTGGTATTCCAGGTCCTTTTGTGCTTTTTCAATCTCTTCCTGAACATTCACCATGCCGGTGAGCGGAATGCCCATTTCGGTGGTGCGGACAAGGAAGGCAGCGGCCTGTCCGTCGCCCAGATCCTGCACCAGTTCCACCTTTACACCGGCCATCTTTTCGATGAGCGGGATGCAGGGGAAAGAGCCGGCCTTGATCTTAAGCGAAAGCGCTTCCTTGGGGCCGATGTTCCGCTGATTGCGGATGCCGCGGACACCGTTTACCGTCTCCATGGCCAGGGCAAAGTTGTCCAGCACGGCCGCATCATACGGCTCGGCCTTAGGCGTGGGTGCATACATGATGGTCTCCCCTTCCTTGCGCTCTGCCAGGTCCTGCCACAGTTCTTCCGTAATGAAAGGCATCACCGGGTGAATGAGCTTGAGGAGGGCCTCAAAGAAGCCCAGGGTGGCCTTCTGGGTCTCCGAATCCACTGGCTGGCCGAAAGCAGGCTTGATGGCCTCCAGATAGGCCGAGCAGTAGTCGTCCCAGAAGAGTTTGTAAATGGTCATGAGGGCATCCGAGATGCGGAATTTGCTGTAATGGTCTTCCACCGTGCCGATGGTTTCCGAAAGCTTGGCGCGGAACCATTCCACGGCCACCTTCTGGGATTCCGTCTGGGGAATATCGGCCACCTGGAAACCTTTCACCAGGCGGTAGCTGTTCCAGATCTTGTTGCAGAACGCAGCGCCCTGCTTGATCTGGGCCTCATCGTAGAAGATATCGTTGCCGGCGCTGGAGCAAAGCAGCATGCCGATACGGACGGCGTCTGCGCCGTATTTCTCAATCAGGTCCAGCGGATTGGGGCTGTTGCCCAGGGTCTTACTCATCTTGCGGCCGATCTTGTCCCGCACGATGCCGGTGAAATACACGTTGGAGAAAGGTTCCTTGCCCATGAACTCCTCACCGGCCATAATCATACGGGCCACCCAGAAGAAGATGATATCCGGGCCGGTGACCAGGTCGTTGGTGGGATAATAGTACGCCAGATCGGCATTGGGCTTGTGGTCCGGATGACCGGGCATTTCCGGGTCAAAGACGGAGATGGGCCAGAGCCAGGAACTGAACCAGGTGTCCAGTACATCCTCGTCCTGCTTAAGGTCTTCGGCCTTGATGGAAGGGTTGATAGCCTGTGCAGCCTTAAGTGCTGCTTCAGCTGTTGCCTCCACCACGTAAGAGCCGTCCGGCAGGTAATAGGCCGGGATACGCTGGCCCCACCAGAGCTGGCGGGAGATGCACCAGTCGCGGGCGTTCTCCATCCAGTGGCGATAGGTGTTCACGTATTTCTCCGGAATGAAGCGGGTGCGGCCGCATTCCACGGTTTCCAGGGCCATCTTGGCCAGCTGGTCCATCTTGAGGAACCATTGGGCGCTGAGCTTGGGCTCAATGACAGCGTCCGTACGCTCACTGTAACCCACGGGAGAGGTGTAATCTTCCACCTTCAGGAGATTGCCGGCTTCTTCCAGCATCTTGACAATCTTCTTTCGGGCCACAAAGCGGTCCTCACCTACCAGGATCTGTGCTTTCTCGTTCAGGCGGCCATGGTCGTCGATGATTTCCAGGACCGGGAGGTTGTGCCGAAGGCCGATCTCATAGTCGTGAACATCGTGTGCGGGCGTCACTTTGAGGCAGCCGGTACCAAAGTCCATCTCCACATAATCGTCCTCAATTACGGGGATTTCGCGGTTGATTAGCGGGATGAGCACTTTCTTGCCCTTGAGCCAGAAATGACGCTCGTCCTTGGGATTAACGCAGATGGCGGCATCGGCCATGATGGTCTCCGGACGGGTGGTGGCAATTACCAGGTACTTGTCCGTGGGATTGCCGTTGCCGTCCGAAATGAAGTATTTCAGATGATAGAAATGGCTCTGGGTGTCCTTGTGGATAACCTCATCATCACTCACGGCGGTGAGGGCCTCCGGATCCCAGTTAACCATACGAACGCCCTTGTAGATCCAACCCTTCTTGTAGAAATACACAAAGGTATTGATAACCGCCTCACTGAGAGCCGGTTCCATGGTAAAGCGGGTACGGTCCCAGTCGCAGGAACAACCCAGCTTACGAAGCTGCTGCAGGATAATGCCGCCGTGCTCTTCCTTCCACTCCCAGGCGTGCTTAAGGAATTCTTCCCGGCCGATTTCCTCCTTGGAGATGCCCATGGCTTTGAGCTTGGCCACCACCTTGCTTTCCGTAGCGATGGAGGCGTGGTCCGTTCCCGGCACCCAGCAGGCGTTCTTCCCGTCCATACGTGCCTTGCGGATGAGCACGTCGTTGAGCGTATTGTTCAACACGTGCCCCATATGCAGGATACCCGTCACATTGGGCGGCGGAATCACTATGGTATAGGGTTCCTTCTCATTGGGCTCGCTGTGGAAACACTTGTGGTCCTGCCAGTACGCATACCACTTGTCTTCCACTTCCTTAGCACTGTATTTAGCAGCTAACTCTTTCATATATCTGTTATCTTTTCGTCATTCCTAACTTTTCTATTCGTCATTCCCGGCTTGACCGGGAATCTCTTGCCCCTTTCGTCATTCCCGGCCTGACCGGGAATCTCTTGCCCCTTTCGTCATTCCCGGCCTGACCGGGAATCTCTTGCCCCTTTCGTCATTCCCGGCCTGACCGGGAATCTCATAAATTTTACAAATTTACTTCTTTTTTGTTTCAGTTGCAAGGGGCTCCGCCTCCCAGCCCAGGCGGGATGCCAGGCATTCCAACATGGCCAGATCTCCGGCTGGAATGGTAAGTTGGCAGGTAACTTTACTGCCATACTCCCCTGCCGGTTCTGCCAGGGCGGCAACGGGTTCTGCTTTTCCAAGATAACCGGAAACCAGCAAATTGGTATGGATTTTCTTACGCTGGGTATCCGCGTTGTATTGCTCCTGCAGACGCACCCAGATGGATGAGGGAATCTCCGTGAGTCCACCGGCAATTTTATCTGCCAATGCGGGTGTAATGTTCCTTGCGCCATTGATGATGGCGCTTAAATGCGTTGCCTGCATTCCAATCTGCCGGGCAAAGTCTTTCTGCCTAATTCCTCTGGCCTTCAGCTCCTCCCCAAGTATGCTTCCCGGATGCACCGGGGTTGCCGGAGAAAGCCCGTTCATCAAGCTGTAGCTGTCATTTTTTGTTCCCATAATGTGTATTGTCTATTTCTATCAAATCCACTCTTAACCCCTCTTCCAATTCCGTAAACAGCAGTCTGTGAACATACCGGTTAGACAGCCTTACGGAAGTAATCCCGGAATACTGATAACGCAGCTGTTCATAATGAAGATAGCTGAACCCTTTCAGTTGCTCTATATTATCTGCCGCCATCATTGTGTTGACCGCACGGACAAAGCCACTATACAGTTCCCGGTTCTTTTCCACCTCACTATAGGTCTTATTCTTCCCCGTCAAGTACAGTTCACTTAGATCATCTGACATCAACACTTTCATCTTTCAGTTCTTTCTGCAAATATACAAAGAATTACCGTAATTACCAAAATAGTTACAGGTGAAATTACATTTTTTGCCGAACGCCTGCGGGGAAGGGGCTTCGGCCGGTACGCTGGCAATAACCCCTTCCCCATCCGGCTAATGTTCGGCAAAAAAAAGAGCATTGGATGGATATGGCTATATTTGGTTTTGCGAATTTTACGTTTTTCCGTTAACTTTGCGAAGCAAAAACGTAGAATATGGACAATAACAATAACCAGCCCAAGCCGCAGAACCAGCTGAGCCTGGAACTGAATCCCCAGATTACCAAGGTTTCCTATTCCAACCTGGCCATCATCTCCCACTCCCGGAGCGAATTCATCATTGACTTTGCAGCCACCCTCCCCGGCCTGCCCAAGGCCCTCATCGGAGATCGCATCATCATGACCCCGGAGCACGCAAAACGCCTTATGAACGCCCTCTTTGACAACATTTCCAAGTACGAGGCACAGAACGGCGTAATCGACCTCACAGGCGGCAAAGGGCCCCAGCCTGGCACAACCTTCAATCTGAATGACTTCGGCCCTCTGGGCGGCGGCAACAAATCCTAAGGCATGGATCTTAAGAAGATAAAGGCCTTTGCCTTTGACATTGACGGAGTGGCCACGGAAGGAACACTTCTGTGCATGCCGGACGGTGATTTCCTCAGGCTGTACGATGCCAAGGACGGCTTTGCCATCCGCATGGCCTGCATGAACGGCTACCATGTGGCCGTCATTACCGGCGGCAGTTCGGAAAGCATCCGGAAACGCATGATTGCCAGCGGAATAAAACCGGAGGATGTGTTCCTGCACTGTCGGGACAAGATGGTGGAATTCCGCCAGTTCTGCGAGCGCTATAACCTGCAGCCGGAAGAGGTGATGTACTTTGGGGACGATATCCCGGACGTGGAAGTGATGCAGGCCTGCGGCTGCGCCGTCTGCCCCGCCGATGCAGTTCCCGAAGCCCAGAAAGCGGCCGATTGGATAACAGAAGCTCCCGGCGGAAAAGGCTGCCTCCGGGAAGCCATAGAAAAGACCCTGAAGAAGCAGGGTAAATGGGTCTTCGACCCGGTTGTATACAAGCAAAAGTTTTAGGCCGATGAACCTTAACGGATGGCAAATCATCCTTGGCAGCAACTCCCCCAGACGGCGGGAGCTGCTGAAAGGGCTTGATATTGATTTTGAGGTAGATACAGGCAATAACTTCCAGGAACACTTCGGCCCGGAAGTCCCCTACGACCAGGTACCCCGCCTTATGTCCGAAGGCAAGTCCCTGGGCTTCCATCGGCCCCTGAAAGAGAAGGAAATCCTCATCACCGCGGACACCATGGTCATCCTTCCTCCGGACGGCAACAGGCCCGGAGAAATCCTGGGAAAACCCAAGGACCGGGAAGACGCCATCCGCATGCTCCGGGACCTCTCCGGAAGGGAGCATCACGTGACCACCGCCGTCACCCTCCGGAGCACCAAAAGACAGGAGACCTTTGACGTTACCACCGAGGTGTGGTTCAAGGCCCTATCGGATGAGGAAATCACTTATTACGTAGATACTTACAAGCCTTTTGACAAGGCCGGGGCCTATGCCATCCAGGAATGGATCGGCCATGCGGGCATCACCCGCATAGAAGGCTCCTATTTCAATGTGGTGGGCTTCCCTGTCCAGCGGGTCTACGAAGCCCTATTGCGATTTATCGGTTAACAAACTCCACGTCAAAATCCCGGCACAGATGCTGTACGGCTTTCCGGGCCGATACGGCAGCCGGAGGCAGTCCGCCCGAATAGGCGGTACGCTGTCCGGCGAAGTAGAGGCCCTTCTTATAACGGGACGGAGCGTTGTGGACGGCCTTTCCGGGCATCCAGTGAGTCATGTAACTGCCTTCGAAGGTATCGCAATAGCGCTCGTAGGTGAGCGGAGTGGCCAGATCGGTCACTTCTATATTTCCCTCAATCTCAGGAATATAGCGTTTAACCCGCTCTATGAAAGCCTGGATCACGGCTTCTTTCTTCTCATTGTAGCTTCCGTCCTCCTTGGCTGCCAGCCAGTAGCCATAGGACCAGCCGCCAAGCAGCGAAGTGATTACCGTACAGCCTTCCGGAGCATAATCCGTATTCCGGGAATAGTTATTCACTATGAGGAAGTTGTAACTGCGGCCGGCGGCCTCCAGCGGCGGGTCGAAGATCATCTGCATGCTCCGCGGGTAGGCCTGCAGATTGACCTTCAAACCAATGCCCAGGAACATGCAGTGCTCGGCCAGGATCTTCTTGCGCATCACTCGGGCCCAGCGGTCCTGCAGGGGCTCCTGGAACAGTTTGTCAATGGCCTTGCGGGCATCCATGGTTACTATCACGGCATCGGCACTGAGCTCCTCCGTATCGGTTTTTACCACATAGCTTCCGTCCGGCAGTTCCCGGATGGTTTCGGCCGGGGTACGGTAGCGGATTTCGCCGCCCAGGGAGGTAACGGTATCGGCAATATTCTGCGCCATGCGGATTGATCCGCCATCCGGGTAACCGCTCTCCCCTTTCATGGCAAAGGTGCTGAGAGTGTATACGTAGGAAAGCGCATTCACCTCCGGGTCGCACACGGCATATAGGAGATTCCTCAAACGTTTGTCCTTCACGGGCTTAAGAAGCCTGTAGCCCGAAATGAGCATGAGGTATGGCGTAAGCAGTACAGCCGGCAGCATCTGAACGTATTCCCACGGGTTGAAACGGCGCGGATTCCGACATTTCAAGCCCGGAAGATCCTGGATGGGCGTATGGAAATGCCGGAAGCAGGATACGAAAAAACGAAGGCGCCTGAGGCCCGCTCCGTTGCCCAGTTTCTTAAGGTCCCGGAACAGTTCTATCGGCTCCCCTTTCCCGTCCATCAGGGTATAAATGGGGTCTTTAACGTAAACCGGATTGTTCTCCTGGAGTGCACCGGTCTCTTTCCATATTTCGTGGAGTGGGTTATCGGGAGCCGTGCCGATGAGCCAGTGGATACCACCCTCCATCAGGTAGCCCTTCCTTTTCCAGCTGGTGGATACGCCGCCGGGGTTGGCCGCCTTCTCCAGCACCAGTGTTTCAAAGCCCGACCGGCGGGCATAAACGGCCGATATCAGGCCGGAAATGCCGGCCCCTATAATAATCACTCTCATTGGGATTCTCTCCATCTAAAGAAATCCGCAATCGCCTCTGATACAGGCGTTTGCGGTAAATTTAACTCATTTCTGGCCCGGGAGCAGTCATACCACTCCTCCACCAGCAGCTGATTAACATTGTGGGAATAGAAGGAAACCTTGCAGCCCAGTTTCATAAGGAGGTCCCCCAACCAACCTGTCAGGTGAACCAGGCCGTCCGACAGGCAGAGGTAGCGCTGCCTGTACCCGCAAACCTGCGCCTGCAGGGCATAAAAGTCCCTCAGGGACAGAGACTCTCCGGTGAGGAGGTATCGGCCCTCCCCTTTCTCCAAGGCATTCACAAGGGCCGTGGCGGCATCCCGCACGTGAAGGAAACTCTTGCCTCCCCGCGGACCCAGCATCAGGGGCTTGCGCCAGCCTGCCAGAAGCAGCTGTCCGGATGAAGGCTTTGCATCAAAAGCCCCCACCAGGAAGCCCGGATTGGCCACCACAATCCGCTTTTCCGGATGCTCCTTTGCAAAGGCCTCCAGAGCCTCCTCCCCGGCCTTTTTGCTAAGGGCATAGGGAGAACGACCATACAGCGGGCCGATGGGAGCGGATTCGTCGGACAGATGCTCCTCAGTCCCGGAAGCAATTGTATTGGCGGTACTTACATGTATCAGAACGGGAATATCCTTCTCCCGTATAACCTCTGAAAGCAGGACCGGAAGGTCCCGGTTCATGGGATAGAAGTCCTCCACGCGGGGTAAGGTCATGTCCGTGGTTCCGGCGCAGTTAAGGATGGCACGGCAACCATCGGCCGCCTGCAGCAGCGTCCCCTTGTCCAGCACACTCCCCTTCACCACATCCAAACCGTCTACTTGCAGGGTTGACCTCACGAGCGCCCTGACCAGAATGCCCTTCTCCAATAGCAGATTCAGGACATTCCGCCCCAGCAGCCCGGTGGCCCCCAGCAGCAGTACAGGTTTTTCCATGATACAAAAATACGATTTTTTCCTTATTTTTGTGTCTATGAACGCTTTTACCCAGACAATCCTCCACTGGTATGCCGAAAACGGCCGGGACCTTCCCTGGCGAAGGACCAGGGATCCGTATGCCGTGTGGCTAAGCGAGATCATCCTGCAGCAAACCCGCATCGCCCAGGGAACGGCCTACTGGCATGCTTTCATGGAGCGTTTCCCTACGGCGGAGTCCCTGGCGGAAGCATCTGAAGATGAGGTCCTTAGACTATGGGAGGGTTTGGGCTATTATTCCCGGGCCAGAAATCTTCATACAGCGGCCAAACAGATAGTGGAACTGGGGGGATTTCCGGAAACATTGGAAGGAATCCGGAGTCTGAAAGGCGTAGGCGACTACACGGCTGCTGCCATAGGATCCATCTGTTTCGGCCTGCCCGCCGCCGTGGTGGACGGGAATGTATACAGGGTATTGGCCAGGCATTTTGGGATAGAAACACCGGTTGGAACCACGGCAGCCAAAAAGGAATTCACTACCGTAGCTCAGAAGTTATTACCGGCCGATTCAGCCGCCTTCAACCAGGGCATGATGGACTTTGGTGCGCTTCAGTGCACACCGGCAAATCCGGACTGTCTAACCTGTCCTTTGCAGGCTTCCTGCAATGCGTTCCGGACGGGCAGGGTGGGGATTCTCCCGATGAAAAAGCCCGCTGCAGCGGTGCAGGAACGGCATTTCTCCTATATCTATGTTCGTTTCCATGGCCAGACGGCCATACGCAAACGTGGTGAAAAAGACATCTGGAAAGGCCTTTGGGAACCGCTGGTGATAGAGGGGACGGAGGTGTGCTCCGCCCCAACACTTTTACGTAGCGGCGTCAAGCATCAGCTGACGCACCGGACGCTTATTGTGGATTTCTACATGTGGGAGCCTTCTGAAAGGCCGCAATTGCCGGAAGGGTATATCTGGATACAGGAAGCGGAGCTTGACCGCTATGCCAAGCCCCGCCTGTTCGAATTGTTGCTAGATAGCGTTTAGGTTACATCTTCCCCTGCTCTCCCAACTGGCTGTCCTTGAAGCCGATAAAGTACAGCACACCGTCCAGGCCGATGGTGCTGATGCTCTGTCGGGCGCTTTCCTTTACGCGCGGCTTGGCGTGGAAGGCGATGCCCAGACCGGCCTCGTTGAGCATGGGAAGGTCGTTGGCACCGTCCCCCACGGCAATGGTCTGAGCCAGGTTCACCTTTTCCGTCTGGGCTATGAGCTTCAGCAGATCGGCCTTCCGGCGGCCGTCCACCACCTCGCCCACATATCGGCCCGTGAGCTTGCCGTCTTCGTCCACTTCCAGTTCGTTGGCATATACATAGTCGATGCCGTATTTGCGCTGGAGGTACTCCCCAAAGAAGGTGAAACCGCCGCTGAGGATGGCAATTTTGTAGCCGCAGGTCTTGAGTACGGACATGAGGCGGTCTGTGCCTTCCGTAATGGGAAGGTGTTCTGCAATGTCTTGCATTACAGATATATCCAAGCCCTTAAGTAAAGCAACTCTTTGGGTGAAGCTTTCCTTGAAATCTATCTCTCCGCGCATGGCCCGTTCCGTGATGGCGGCCACCTTGTCGTACACCCCGTGGCGGCGGGCCAGTTCGTCTATGCACTCGGCCTGGATGAGGGTGGAGTCCATATCGAAGCAGATGAGGCGGCGCATGCGGCGGTACATATCGTCCTTCTGGAAAGAGAAGTCTATACCGGCTTCCGAACCCATGGCCATCAGGTCCTTCTGCATGGCCTTTTTATCCTCGGCCGACAAAAAGCCGCGGACGGAGAACTCCACGCAGGCACGGACATTCTTCTCCGGGTGCATGATGCTCATCCGGCCCGTGAGGCGACGGATGGCGTCTATATTGAGCCCGTGGGCCGATATTATCTGGGTAGCGGCGTGAATCTGTTCTGCACTGAGGCTGCGGGCGATGACCGTAAGGATATAGCGGTTCCTCCCCTGCCTCCCGGCCCAGGCCTCGTAATCCTCGTCCGAGACAGGTGCAAAGCCGATGCTGATGCTGCCCAGTTCCGTGATTTTGAAAAGCAGTTCCTTCATCACCTGGCCGGAGCTTTCCTCATCTATGCGGATGAGGATACCCAGCGTGAGCGTGCTGTGAATATCGGCCTGACCTATATCCAGGATCTGTGCGTCGTATTTAGCCAGGATGGCCATAATATCCGCAGTGAGCCCTATGCGGTCCTTTCCAGAGATGCGGATGAGTATTTGTTCTTTCTTCATAGTGCAAATTTACGGAATTTTCTTTATTTTTGTAAGTTAAATATTGCAAATGGGCCTACTAGTACTATATCTTCTGCTCACCATGGGCATCTCCTTCCTCTGCTCGCTGCTGGAATCGGTGCTCATGTCCACTCCCATCTCCTATATAACCATGAAAGAGGACGAGGGAGACAAAAACGCGGCCCTGATGATGAAATTCAAGCAGGATCCGGACAAGCCCCTCAGCGCCATCCTCTCGCTCAATACCATAGCCAACACCCTGGGCGCCGCGGCGGTGGGCCATCAGGCCACCCTCCTCACCGGAGACCACTGGTTCGGCATCGTGAGCGCCGTGATGACGGTCCTCATCCTGGTGTTTTCGGAGATTGTACCCAAGACCATCGGCACCTCCCACTGGAAAGACCTCATGTGGCTTTCCCGCATCATGCAGTTCCTGGTATACCTGCTGTACCCGCTGGTGTGGATTATAGACAAGCTCCACAACAGCATTTCGGACGAGGATCCGGACATCGGCATTTCCCGCGAGGAAGTGAGCGCCATGGCCAATATCGGCGAGGAAGAAGGCGTGCTGGACAACAGCGAGAACAAGGTTATCCAGAACATCATCAAGCTGGACGACATCAAGGCATACGACGTTATGACTCCGCGCGTGGTGGCCGCCATCGCCCCGGAAAGCATGACGCTCAAGCAGTTCTACAAGCAGGAAGAGCTTTCCCACAACTCCCGCATCCCCGTGTATGCCGATTCTCCGGAGTTCATCACCGGATACATCCTGCGCTACGACGTGCTGGAAAACCTGGCCGAAGACAAGTTCGATATGCGCCTGAGGACCATCAAGCGCAAGATTGCGGCCTTCCATGAGGAAACCACGGTTTCGGACATCTGGGAGAGCCTCCTCAAGACCAAAGACCAGATGGCCATCATCATAGACGATTATGGCTGCTTCCAGGGCATCATTACGCTGGAAGACATCATGGAAACCATCCTGGGAATGGAAATCATAGACGAGAACGACACCATCACGGACATGCAGCAGTACGCCAAGGAACGTTGGCTCAAGCGCAAGAACCAGTACAAGCAGATTGTGCTGCCGGAGGAGGACGATGACTAGGCTCTTCCTAAACCCTTTCACGGGTCGTTTATTCACCCTTGTAGCAAGAAGAAGAAAACCCCGCAAAGCCCCCGTGAACGCCCGGGTGGAGAGTTTGCGTGCCCAGGCAAAAAAGGAGCTGCCGCCCAGGCTGGCGGAACTGGCTGCCCAGCATGGTTTCAAGTACAATAAAGTATTCATCAAGAATAATATAAGCAACTGGGGAAGCTGCAGTTCCCTGGGCAATATCAATCTGAATCTGCGGCTGGTGGAATTGCCGTCTGAGTTACAGGACTATGTGATGTTGCACGAGCTCTGCCATCTTCGCTATCTGAACCACGGCCGGGAGTTCCATGCGCTGCTGGAGTTCGTCTGCCCGGGACACCGCGCCCTAGCCCGGCAACTCCGCGCCCACCGCCTCACTCCCTGACGGCCTAAGTCACGTTTTGACCCGTTTTCTTGACCAAGATTGTCAGCACTGACGATCTTAGTCACGTTTAAGGCTGTTTTCTTGACTAAGATTGTTATCTTTGTATGTGATGAAGCGAGTAGCTGTCATAGGGGCCGGGGCTGCCGGGTGTTTTTGCGCCGTTCAACTTAGGAGGATGGCGCCGGAGCTGGCTGTAACGGTGTTTGAGGCAGGACCGAAGGCGCTGGCAAAGGTGGCTATAACGGGAGGAGGCCGATGCAACCTGACCAATGATTTCCAGGGCATACGCTCGCTGGCGGAAGCCTATCCAAGGGGAGAAAGGGTGATGAAAAGGGCGCTGAAGGCGTTCTCGCAGGAGGACACCATCCGCTGGTTCACGGCCGAAGGGGTCCCCTGCACGCTGCAGGTCGATCATTGCTGGTTCCCGGAAAGCCAGGACGCTATGGACATAGTACGCTGCCTGCAAAGAGGCATGAAAGGCGTAGATCTACGCTTGAACACACCGGTAACTTCGACGGTTGTTGCAGGGCTGACGGCTTCGGAAAACCTAACGCACGCAGATGCCGCGGCGAAAGGGACGGAGGTATGCTCCGCCTCCACGAAAAATTATGCCGATGCTACGGCGGAGCATACCTCCGTCCCCATGCCCAAAGCTCTCCAAGTTAACGGAGAAGCCTTTGACTTTGTGGTGGTTACTACGGGCGGGGCGGCTAAGGGGCTGCCGTTTTTGGAGGGGCTGGAGTTGGAGCTGGTGCCGCCAGTGCCTTCACTTTTTACTTTTACTGTGCCGGACCCGGGGCTTAGGAGTCTGATGGGGCTGGTTGTGGAGGCAAACATCGGCCTGCAAGGGACGCCTTTCAAGGCCAGCGGTCCCCTGCTTATCACGGACTGGGGGCTCAGCGGGCCGGCTACACTGAAACTTTCTTCGCATGCCGCACGGCATTTGGCGGAGACGGGCTACAAGGGTACGCTTAGCATCAACTGGCTCAATGCGAATGAGAATGAGGTGCGGGCGCTGCTGCAGAAATCGGCCCTAGAGAGCCCTCAGAAGCAAGTTTCCAGCACACATATCCTACAGGCTCGGCTTTGGAGCCATCT
>JAIKYL010000061.1 GCA_024683255.1 Bacteroidales bacterium
ACATCGGCCCCGTCGATGTTCAGCTGATAGTAGTGGAAGCCTTCGTCCTGGGGGGCCGATTCACCGGTCCAGACGCCTTCGGCATCCTTCACCAGATCGTACTTGACGCCGCCGATATCCAGTTTCACGGACTTGGCATCCGGGGCTTTCACCTGTACGCGCACGCAACGCTCGGAATTGACCATGGGATACTGCTTGCCCGGCTGGTTGTTGGGGGAGGGCACGAAGTCCTCCTTCACCTGGGCGGTGGCTGCTACGGTGCAAAGGCACAGAGCTGCGGAAAGAATGATTCTGTTCATAGTTTTATGGTTTTAATTAAGGGATTCTCATACGTTTACCACTGCATCGGCCACGCGGGCAACGGCCTCCCGGTGGGAGATGAAGAGGATGGTCTTCCGCCCGTGGAAGCGGTTGTGGAGGTTCTGCAGCAACTGGGCCTCCGTGGCGGCGTCCAGGGCCGATGTGGATTCGTCCAGGATCAGGATCCCGCCACTGCGGAGCAGGGCCCGGGCCACGGCGATGCGCTGGCTCTGGCCTTCGCTGAGGCCGTCGCCCACCTCCCCGCAGGGGCTGTCCAGGCCGTCCGGAAGGTCAAATACAAACTGCGCCACAGCGGTTTCCAGGGCTTCCTTGAGCTCCTGGTCCGTAGCCGAAGGATTGGCCATGAGGAGGTTGCTCCGGATGGTGCCACTGAGGAGGGAATTCCCCTGAGGGATGTACATGAAGTTCTCCCGGAGCGCCGCCCCTGCCGGATGCCCGCTGATGGAAACGGAACCTTCCGAGGGCTTCAAAAGGCCCAGGATAAGGCGGATAAGAGTGCTCTTGCCGATACCCGTCGGCCCGGCGATGGCCGTAAGCTCGCCGGGAGCGAATCGGCAGGAAAAGTCCTGGAACACAGCATCCTGCTGGCCGGGATAGGCAAAGGAGATATTCTCTACCACAATCTCCGGAACATCTGTGAGCAGGATGGGTTCCGCCTGCGGTTCCTGCTCCAGTTCTTCCAGTTCCATCAGGCGCTCCACGGAAGCCAGGGCGTTGATGAAGGCGGGCACCTGCCGGCCGAATTCTGCAATGGGCCGCTGAACCTGACCCACCAGTTGCAGGAAGGCCGTCATCATACCGTAGGTTACAGTTCCGTGGAGGATGCCGAAGACGCCCCAGAGGAAGGCGGCGGCATGGCCGGCCTGGAAGCCAAAGAACATGAGGCCGCGGGCTATGGCGTTATAGTTCAGGCGTTTGCGGGTATTGTCCTCCACATCGGCCTGGAGCCAGCCGAATTTGTCCAGCACGCGCTCCACGCTGGTCAAGGTAAGTACCAGCACCCGGTGCTGCAGACTTTCCTGCATGAGTTGCTGCAGTTCGCTTTCCCGGGCCCGGATGGCGGCCATGAGGCGCCTCAGCTGCTTGAAAAAGAGCTTGGACCCAAAGACGGCCGATACCATAAGGATCAGGAGCACCCAAAGCAGGTTGGGCGCCAGCGTCATAAGATAGACGGATGCCGCAATGAGCTGAAGGAGCGTAACCACCAGCCCCGGAACCCGCTGGGTAAGGAGTTCCGACACCACGCGGATGTCTTCCTCCAGCCGGTTCACGGTGTCTCCGGAGAGGAATTTCTCCCTTCCGTCCCACCGGCTTTGCAGCACGTGGCCGAAGAGGTCCTTCCGCAGGATATTCTGGGATTTCACCTGGCAGTAACTGTCCCACCAGGAAGAGAAGATGATGGAGGCAATCTGGAACGCCAGGATGCCAAGGAAAAGGCCGATGGCACCTCCGATGGCCACGCTGCTGTTCCCGGTGGCGATATCCACCAGGAGCTTGCTGGCTGCCACAAAGCCCAGCGAGGCGGCGATGCGGAGAATACCGATTCCCACATTGACCGCCATCCGCCACCGGACGGGGCGGGACATTCCCCAGAGGGACTTTATGCAGGCCCGGGCTTCCCTCATGCTTCCACTACGCCTTCCCGGATCCAGATTTCGGCCACCTTGGCGGCGTCTTCCGCCGCCCTCTCGGCACTTACATCGTATTTCTCCGTGAGGAGGTTGGTAAGGTCTTCCACTGTGAACTCCTTGCCAGTGACCTCATTCCACAGGTACGCGGCCGATGCGTTGAGGGACAGCATCTTGTTAAAGTTCACCTGGGCAAGCCCTTCGCCAACCACCACATGTTCCCCGCAAATGGTGCGGAGGATGAATCCATCCTTTATCTTCATATCAGTCTTCTGTAAATTGCCAAAATATATCTTCTGAACGGCTTCAGGGCGCGCCAGAAGCGGCCTTTGCCGGGGGTGACGCTCCGTTTTCCCTTCTGGATGGCCGTCACGGTTCCCATGATGTCCGGGAGCCTGCAATTTTCGGTCCCGACCAGATTGCCGTCTCCCATCAGTGTTACTTTTTCTCCTTCCAGGGCGATGATCCGGTGCAGTACGTATCGGCCCGGAAGGCGGACCAGCACGATGTCTCCCACCTGGGCCGACGGCATCTTCCGGAGGGTGACGCTGTCTTTTCCGCCGTGGATGAAGGGCAGCATGCTGCTTCCCAGCGGGGTGAAGGTTACGTCGCGGCCCTCATCCAGCAGCTTGCCGGCTTCTTCCAGCAGCACCTCGTTGGGCAGTACGCGTTTATCCATGGACCGTCTTGTAACAAAGATCCGCGGCGCCCTGGTCCGGCAGGCAGTCCAGCACATAGCAGGGGACCTTTCCCGCCAGGGCTTCCAGTGTCCGGTGCCAGCCGTCGGAGAGGTCCTTGAACGGGCGGAAGCCGGATGCCGATGCCATCAGGGAGGCGTATGCCTGGATGGGGGAGAGGCGCTCAATGTGGTTCTCGGGGGCCTGGCGGATGCGCACTACGGCGCCCACAGGGACATCCTGGGCCTTATAGCAGGGGGTTTTCCCGCTCCAGGGGGAGCCGTACACCCGCACCGTTCCGTCGGCCTCCAGCTTGAGGATGGGATTGTCGTCGTTGAGCAGTTCCGTGCCGGGGATGTGCTTGAGCCA
>JAIKYL010000182.1 GCA_024683255.1 Bacteroidales bacterium
CGTTCCGTGATGCGGGTGCCGTAGATGGCCTCTCCGCAGCGGCCCAGCCATCGGCCGATCTCTTCCAGCAGCCTTTCGGCCCGCTCCTCAATGATGCCTTCCGGCGTGGGGCCCACGCCCAGCACCATGCAGCCGCCCTTGGCCACAATCTCGGCCAGGGTGCCAATTACACGGCGGGCGCTCTTGTACGGCTGGTCCTTCACCCAGCCCCAGTCGTTCCCCAGCGTGATGCAGGACTCCCAGGGATGGTTCAGCTGCCGAGCCGGCACGTTCTGCTCCGGGGTCTGGTAATTCTCATTGGGCCCTTCGATGGTGCGGTCCACGCATAACAGGCCCGGGCTCACCCTGCGGGCCTCCGGCAGAATCTCCGGCAGCCCCACCTGCTCTCCGGCAATCCAGCCGCCGTCCAGCCACAGGATGTCCAGCTTTCCGTACCGGCCCCCGGTGAGCTCCTTTAATTGGTTTTTAGTGTAAGTCACGTATTTCTCCCACCACTCCGGATGCATCTCCACCTTGTAGTTGATGTGGCGGTTGGGGGTAGCGTAATAGGGATTCCAGAAGCCGTCGCAGTGCCAGTCCGGCTTGGAGAAATAGGCTCCCACCATAAAATCCTGCGCCCGGAAGGCGTCAAAGACATACTTGGCGGCATCGGCCTTGGGGTTGCCTTTGAACGGTCCGGCCTTGGCAATGGAGAAGTCTGTGTACTGGCTGTCGAACAGGCAGAAACCGTCGTGGTGCTTGGTGGTGAAAATCATATACTTCATGCCGGCCCGTCGGAACACATCGGCCCACTGCTCTGGATTGAAGTCCACGGGATTGAACTCCTTGGAAAGGCCCCAGTACCACTGCTTGTAGCCCTCATAGGTGGTGCCTTCCGGCCTTACCACCCAGTCTTCGTTGCACAGGTTCCAGGACTCCACAATCCCGGGCACCGAATACAGCCCCCAGTGCATCAGGACGCCGAATTTGAGGTCCTGCCACTGGTCCAGTTTCTCCAGCACCGCCGGGTCCGTGGGCCAAACATATCCGTCTGTGGTATTGTCCTGCGCCCGTGCCTGCAGGCCGATGAGCACTGCGGCAAGCAATATGATAATCCGTTTCATTTGGTAAAGATACAAATAATTGGCGAAACCAGCGGCAGGGTGCTTTAGAGAAAGAAAATAGTTAAAAAATTAACACAAATAGTTGCATAACTAATTTTTTTAGCTATATTTGCAACAGAAAACGTCATGCTTATGAAACGCCTTACCAAAAAAGAAGAGATTATCATGAACCACTTCTGGGAGAAGGGCCCTTTGTTCGTGCGGGAGTTACGGGAACTGTATCCGGAGCCCAAGCCCCATTTCAGCACGCTCAGCACACAGGTGCGCACGCTTCAGGAAGACGGTTTCGTAGATCATAAGTCCTACGGTCCCACCTATCAGTATTTTGCCAAAGTGTCCCGGGAGGAGTACAAACAGCGCTCGCTCATCGGCCTCATCGACAAGTATTTCGACAATTCTTACATCAACGCCGTATCGGCCCTGGTGAAGGAGGATAAGATTTCCGTGGAGGAGCTCCGGGAGCTCATCAACCTTATTGAAAAGGAGAAATAGCCATGCCCGCATTCCTTATATATGAAGGCAAAGTGGCGGTGGCGCTGCTGGTCTTCTACCTGTTCTACCGTTTCCTGCTGAAGAAGGAGACCTTCCACCGCTTCAACCGGGTGGTTCTGGTGGGAACGGCGGTGCTCAGCTTCCTGCTGCCCCTGTGCATCATCACCATCCATAAGCCCATGGAAATAACTTCCGTAACGGTTCCCATGGGACTGGGAGAGGATATGGCCATGGATCTGGTGCCCATGGCCCCGGAGGCGGCATCGGCCCCCTGGTGGCCCCTGGCCCTTGCCATCCTTTTCTTTGCCGGCGTGGCCTTTGTGCTGGTCCGTGTGGCCGTTTCCATCCTTTCCATTACGCGAATTGTCCGGCAGGGAGAATGCGTCCGGGAGGAGGATGACTGCAAGATTATTGTCACCGAGCGGGATATAGACCCCTTCAGCTGGATGAAGTACATTGTGCTATCCCGGAAAGATTGGGAAGGAGAGCACGAATCCATCATCACCCACGAGAAAGCCCACATTGGCTACG
>JAIKYL010000094.1 GCA_024683255.1 Bacteroidales bacterium
GTTGAAAGCGCCGATATTCTTGGATATTTCTGCATTCCATTGCCATTCAGGCTGGCCATAGCCTTCGGCGTAGCCCTTGTAAAAGACATAGGAAAAGTCCGTATTGAACTCAAACTCGTGCTTGGTGGTATAAGAGCCTCTTGCGCCCAATCTCGTATCCAGGGTATTCATATTGGTGCTCGGATCAAGCGAATAACGTGAGATGCGGCCGGTGGTACTGGCTCCCATGCTGAATGAATAATGGTCCTGATTGAATCCTACGCTGATACTTCCCGTGGGAGAAAAGACCCGGGTGTTGCTTTCGGCAAACCCGCTTTGCCCGCCGTAGAAACGGTCGCCGTCCGAATCACCCCAGAAATCGGTCATGAAACTTGAGTAGTCAAATGTATCTTTGTCCAGTCTGGGGAGCGTCGCCCTTGCCTGATAGCTGACAGACGAGTTGAATGATACGGAACTGCCGAGGGTAAGTGACCACG
Source organism: Bacteroidales bacterium (assembly GCA_024683255.1). Next base: position 477 of record JAIKYL010000094.1, read on the forward strand.
ACTTCTTGCTGTCAAGCGGAGTTGTATAGTTCGCAATGAGAGAGCCCGTCAAACCCGGCTTCCGGGAATTGACCGGGACGGAATACAGGATGCCGTCCTTATCGTACCAGGTCGCATTGACACGGGGATTCGTATTCATGGTGCCGTAGAGATACACCATCAAATTGGAGAAACGCTTGATGTTGTTCCGCGACCAGTCGGCACTGAAATAGATCTGCGATGAAGGCTTCAAATAGACATTACCAACGCTCAGGCGGGAAGGGTTCGTTATGCTGAGGACCGGCAGCATCCTGGATTGGGACGGTCGATTGCTCTGACCGGAAGCCGATAGGGACAACCGGTCCATATCCTTCCTATGGATGAAACGCAGGGTTGGTACGACATACCAGTTCCACTCGTCTTTCCCGCTGGTTGCCTCAATTCCGTAACTCTTCGAGAAAGTCTCGTTCAAAGAGCCATATACGCGACCGCCAAGGGTCATATAGCTTTGCTGGCCTAACTTATACTGGGCGGTGAGGTCGTAGCGCTGCTCAACATAATCCGTGCGGCTTTCAGAAGAGTAGTAATCGTTTCTTCCGGCAGCGTCAAAGGCATCGCGTACATTGTCCTGACTGCCCGCGACACAATAGGCCGACGCAGACAGCATCCATTTTTCCCCGAAGGGCTCCGTATAGCGCAGGGAACCGCTGATGTATTTGGAGTTGCCGTCCGAGGCGTAGCGCATACTGCGGGTGTCTGCTCCGGCAGCGGTCGTGAGCACGGACATTTCTTCGCTCGTTCCGTCATTTACGCCATATCCGACATCGCTGCTTAAACGGATGGAACGCTCTTTTTTGCCCCAAAGCTCGCGGAAGGTGACATCGGTGTCCAAATCCACTCGTTTATTGGAACTGATACCGTGTGACGTGTTTTCCGACCTGTTTATCCAAGTGCCGTCCCTTGCTGTTTCCGACTGCCCGTTATAGTAGGAATCGGACTTGTTGTAGCTGAAGGCCGGGCGCACGTGGAACCAGACCTTACCTTTCTCCTTCTGGAACTCCAGGTTGGCATTGGCCGAATGAGCATATTGCTTGCCGCTGTCCTGCGTGGAGGATGACAAGTCCCCGTCGTCCTGGAAAGTGGTCCTATCGGCCTTTGTCCCGGAATCTGTGTCTGAATATTTGTAGTTGGCGCTCACCGTTGTCTCCACATCCTTGATCCGGGAAGTGTTTGCATTGACACCAAGCTGTGCGGCCGTAGAGAGACCATAATTCAGATTTAGGTTGGAGAGATCTCCGTCATCCACGACCCTGAAAACCACGACATTCGAGTCGTTGATATTCTGGCCGTTGGCGATGACCGTCACCTGATCCTTTTCGGTGTACGCCGATATCAGCGCATTCTCGCTCCATAGGAGTCCCCGGTTGTCCCGGAGGGGATTATTCTCATCTTCCTTCGCGAGTGTGGTGCCGCCCTTTAGTCCCACATTGCCGAACCAGCCCTTCTCATATTCCTTCTTGAGGGCCACGTCCAGCACCTTCTCCCTGTTGCCGTCCTGGATGCCGGAGGCGCGGGTTTCCTCTGATTCCCGGTCTATGACGCGGATTTTGTCCACCACGGCCGCCGGCAGGTTATTCAGCGCAGTGCTCTGGTCGTTGAAGAAGAAGGTTCGGCCCCCCACGGTGAGCTTGTCAATCTCCTGGCCGTTGAACTTTACCTTTCCGTCATCCGTGATTTCCATGCCCGGCATGCGTTGCAGTAGATCCTTCAGCATGGCGTTGGCCCCTACCCGGAACGACGATGCGTTGAATTCCACCGTGTCTTTTTTAATCACGATGGGATTGCCCACATCGGTAACAGTGGCCGCCTGGAGGAACTGTTCGTCCACCTGGAGGCGGATGGTGCCCATATCCACCCTCCGATCACGGAAATAGCGTTCTTTCACAAAAGGTTTGTATCCCATCATTTCCACGTGGAAGACATAACTGCCATACGGCACTTCGTCCAGTTTTGCCTCGCCCTTGGCATCTGTGAGGGTGAAATTGGTGATGGTAGTATCCTTGGCCGGCACCACGTACACTGAGGCAAAGCCTATGGGCTCATTCATGAGCGAATCCAGCACCGTTGTCTTGATCTCACTCATCCGCCCGGTCATCACGTTGTCGTTGAGAATGACAACCTGGGCCCTGGAGGTGATGCCAAGGCACAGGAAGAGGGATATTGTAACAAAAAACGTTCTCATGGTCAGGGTTATCTCAGTTGGAATTCAATAGGAATGGTAAGGAACTGGGCCACAGCATGACCACTTGCCGTGGCCGGCTCCCACTTGGGTGATAGGGAAACGAGAAACAGCATGCTAGCATCCAGTTCTGGACAGACGCTTTCCAAAATCTTTACATCTTTTACCTCACCGTTCTCATCAACAACGAAACCTACTTTCATCTTCCCGGCATGATTGCATCCTTCGGGTACGGAAATCCGTTTATTGAGCCAGCGGGAGAATTCATTCATGTCTCCGCCCTGGAAAGTGGGCATGGTGTCTGGTTCCAGCAGATAGAACGGGATGGGCTCATCGCTTTTTTCTCCGTATCGGACAACAACTATTTCCTCCAGTTCCTGTTTATGTTTCAAATTGATGATGCAAACCCCATCGCTCACCTTGTGGCCATACTTCTCTCCAAACTCTTTCCGGGCCTGGGCGTAATCCAGCATTTCTATTGACTTAATACGGTTTTTGTCAATGCCCTGAGCCTCTTCGACCGATATTTCTTTTTCCTCTCCCCAAGCTTCCCGCAGGATGTACAAAGGCGTTTGTGGAACCTTGACCGAGTTGTGTTTGAATTTTGCCACACCAGCAGCACGAAATCCATCTTTTACATACTTCCAGGCATCTTCCGGAGCATTTTCATCGGCTTCAACTTGAACTGAAATGAGCCATTTTGGGACATTCAAGGAACGTATATGTTCCGTCAGCTCGTTCGCAATCTCTTCGCGCGAAATCTCACGACCATCAAGCGTGACGGTTCCACTTTCATCAATTTTTAACACAACCAATCCTTTTCGGTGATTCTCCTCCCCTGTAGGGACATAGACGGTCTTTGCCTGCAGGCCGATGCCCAGGCACACGAGCGGAAGTAGCCAGAGCACCTTCCATCCTCTGGAGAGCGGCGATTTAGCCTTTGACATCATGGAGATACGGCTTTTAAGGATACTGTGATTAAAGCTGTTGGCAACTGAGTAGCCGCTCTTGTTGACAGCTTTTCTTATTAGCAAATATTGGTATTCTTTGAGATTGGCGCCGCCCCGGAGTACGGCATCATCGGCCTCAAATTCGTGCAATTCCTGAAGATCGGCCCGGAGCATCCAGATGGCAGGATTGAACCACTGGAAGGCAGACATAATGTCTACAAGCAAAAGATCCACGGAATGCCTATAGCCGATGTGTGCTTTCTCGTGGGCGAGGATGGGAGTATGGTTGCCTTCCCAGTCTTTCCTGGAAAGGACAATGTACCGCATCCAACTGAACGGGTCAATATCGCGGTCGGTGACGATA
>JAIKYL010000188.1 GCA_024683255.1 Bacteroidales bacterium
AATATTTGCGTCCTGGCTTCCATACGATCAGATGTTGGGAGTGTCCCAGACCTTGGTTTCGCTGCAGTTCACCAGTACGCCCTGGCCGCCGCAGGAGAAGCGGAAATCGCCCTTCTCCAGGCGCCATTTGCCGTCGGCGCCCACGAATGCCAGCTCGCTGGCAGGGAGCTCGAAGGTCACCGTCTTTGTCTCGCCGGGTTCCAGGGCAATCTTTTCAAACCCACGGAGGCGTTTCACGTCGGGGATGAGGCTGGCCACCAGGTCGGAACTGTATAGCAGCACGGCCTCCTTGCCGGCCCTGTCTCCGGTATTGGTCACCTTCACGGACAGCCTTATCTTGTCGCCGGCCTTGAAGGAAGCGTCGCTTTCCAGTTTGAAGTCGCTGTACCGGAACGTGGTATAGGACAGGCCGTAGCCGAAAGGCCACTGGACGTCCATGATGGCATCGTAATTATAGGAACCCTCCATTACCTCCCGGTGTTCGGACACCTTATAGTCGTAGGTATGCAGGGAATTGATATGCTTGGAATAGGTGAAAGGCAGTTTGCCGGAGAAGTTCTCGTCGCCGGCAAGCAGGGCGGCCAGCGCGTCGCCGCCATAGTTGGAGGGCAGCATCACGTCCACCACGGCTTTGGCCAGGGGTTCAATGTCGCCGATGATGCGCGGGCGGCCTTCGTTCAGTACCAGGATGACGGGCTTTCCGGTGGCTGCCACGGCCTTCACCAGTTCTTTCTGGTTGGCCGATAAGTTCAGGTCGTCCATATTGCCGGGCGTCTCACAGTAGGAATTCTCGCCCACGCAGCAGATGACAACGTCGGAAACCTTGGCCACGTTCACGGCCTGCTGAAGGCTGGCCACTACGTCATACTGCCAGTTGGGGCCGTCGTACACCACGCCGGGTACCCAGGTTACCTTGCCCGGAAAACGCTGTTCCAGGGCTTCCAGGATGGTATTGTACTGCGGAGCAAAAACATCGGCATTGCCCTGCCAGGTGTAGCTCCAGCCGCCGTTCAGCGTCCGGAGGGAATTGGCGTTGGGGCCGCAGACCAGGATCCTCTCCGTGCCCTTGAGCGGCAGGATGCCGTCTTCGTTCTTAAGCAGCACCTCGCTTTCCACGGCGGCATCGTAGGATTCCTTTACAAAACGCTCGCTGGCGAACTCCGGATAATCCTTCTCCCAGGTGGGATTCTCGAACAGGCCCAGGCGTACTTTCAGCCGGAGGACGCGGCGCACGGCGTCGTCGATGCGGGACATAGGGATTTCCCCGGCTTCCACCAGGGCCACAATATCGTTTACGCATTCAGGGTCATAAGGGTCCATGATCATGTCGATGCCGGCGTTGATGCCCAGGGCGATGGCCTCGCGCTTGTCGGCCGCCACATGGTCCCGCTGGTAGAGGTTGTCAATATCGGCCCAGTCCGTTACGAACATGCCGTCCCAGCCCAGCTCTTCCTTGGCCCAGCCGGTAAGGAGGGTCCTGTTGGCATGGGTGGGGATGCCGTTGATGGAGGCCGAATTCACCATGGCCGTGAGGGCACCCGCCTGGAAGCACTCCTTGAACGGACGGAAGTATTTCTCCCTGAGGTCGTTCTCGGCAATGTAGGCCGGAGTGCGGTCCTTTCCGCTGTGCGGCACGCCATAGCCCATATAGTGCTTGATGCTAACGGCGGCGTGGTCCAGGTCCACATGGTTGGGATCCTCTCCCTGGATGGCTACGGTCTCTATACGGGCCATCTCGGCCTGCAGGTAGGGGTCTTCACCCCAGCTTTCCCACTGGCGCGGCCAACGCGGGTCCCGGCCCAGGTCCATCACCGGGGAGAATACCCACGGCACCTGGGCGGCACGGGTCTCATAAGCCATCGCCTCGCCCATCATCCGGGCGTATTCACGGTTGAAAGTGGCTCCCAGGTTGATCTCCTGCGGGTAGAACGACCCGTCGATGAGGTACGAAGCGCCGTGGATCATATCCAGGCCATAGATGCAGGGGATGCCCAGCACTTCCATGGATTTGTCCTGGATCTGCTTCACCATCTGGGCGGTATGCTCCCGGGAATGGGCAGCGTCGTGCATCACGTTCAGGATGGAACCCACCTTGTATTCGCCGATAATCCGGTCCAGCTTGGCCGGATCAATGGCCTCGTGGGTATTGTCTTCCAGGGTCATGATGGTGAGCTGGACCATCTGACCGGCCTTCTCCTTCAGGGTCATCCCCTTTAGGACGCTCTCCACTTTGGCCTCCACTTCCGCATCCGCGGGAATGGCCTGGGGCTTGCCGTTGCTCCCGCAGCTGGCCAGAAGGGCGGCCGCCAGGGCAACAGAAGCCATTTTCAGCGCAAAAGATTTCATATCTTTATCGTCTTAGTTAATCTTAATATCTGTAGCGGAACCGTTGTAGCGGATGGAAACCTGTCCCTTGGCATCCGGGTTAAAGCGGAAGGGATGCAGGGGATCACACACCACCACGCGGAAAGTGCGCTCCTGCAGCATACCGGAGAAACTGCCATTCCGCTCACCCACCGTAAGGGTGCGTGCGGCGTCGTCCCAATGCAGGCCGATGGTGGAGCAGGCGCCCTTCTCATAGGCATAGGTGAGGCCGTCGTCCTCGTAGAGGGTGAAGTCGGCATCGGCACCGGCGTACACGATGAGAAGGAGGTCATCGGCGGGTTTCTCGTCGGACCATTCCATCTCCGGGCCCACCGGGAGGATGCTGCCCGCACGGGCGTAAAGCGGCATCCGCTCATAGGGGGCATCGGCCGTAAGGCTCACCCCGCCGGGGATATAGGCACCGCTGTAGAAGTCGTACCATCCGCCCTCCGGGAAATAGACTTCCCGGCTGCGGGCCTTGTATTCATACACCGGGCAGGGCATCAGGGCCGGGCCGAACATCCACTGGTCGGAGAGGTCCCGCACCGCAGGGTCCCCGGGGAAATCCATGGGCAGGCCGCGCATAATGGTATAATCGTCGTAATTCACGGCTCCGGCCAGGGAATACAGGTAAGGCATCAGGCGGTAACGCAGGCGCATGTACCAGAGGATGCTCTCGTAGGCGGGCGTTCCCGCATCGGCGATGTACATGAGCTCCCGGCGCGGGAACTGGCCGTGGGCGCGGAACAGCGGGACGAAAGCCCCGAACTGATGCCAGCGGGTCTGGAGCTCCTGCCACTCGGCATTGTTGGCGGGATTGTAGAACTTGCCCATCACGGAGAAGCCGCCGATATCCATGCCCCAGAACGGGATGCCGCTCATGGAATAATTGAGGCCGGCCGCCATCTGCATGCGCATGTCGGTCCAGGAAGTGCCGATATCGCCGCTCCAGGAGGCCGTGCTGTAACGCTGCAGGCCGGCAAAGCCGTTGCGGGTGAGCAGGAAGACCCGTTTGTCCGGATCCACTCCCCGCTGGCCTTCATAGATGGCCTGGGCGTTCACCAGGGCGTAGGCGTTGAGATATTCGGTGGAAGGGCCCAGGGCCGTGGGCGTGATGAGCCATTTGAAGTAATCCATCGGCAGGCAGTCACGGAGGTTG
>JAIKYL010000186.1 GCA_024683255.1 Bacteroidales bacterium
TTTGGCCCTTTCTTCCAGGAGACGTCCCAGCAGGATGAAGGCCACAATCATGGTGGAAGATTCAAAATACAGATGCGGCTGCAGTCCGCGGGAAGTCCATACCCCCGGGAACAGCAGGTTAAAAACACTGAAAAGATAGGAGATGCTCACGGAAAGGGCCACCAGCGTATCCATGTTGGCACTTCCGTGCCTGACGGCCGAAAAGCCCGCCTTGAAAAAACGGCGCCCACACCAGAAAACCACCGGCGTAGCCAGGGCCCAGAGGAGGTATCCCTTCCCCGGGAAATCCTTGAAGCCCATGCCGATAAGCATCACCAATGCGGCCAGCGCGGCGGCCAGGATGGTGTCTTTTTTCAGCTGCCGGAAAGCTTCTTCCCGGGCGGCTTCGGCATCGGCCTCGGCCTGGTCCTCACTTCCTTCCGTGAGGAGGTCGTAGCCGGCATCCTGGACAGCTTTCCGGAGCGCTTCGGGCGTGGTAACGGCGTTGTCAAACTCCACCAGGGCACTGTTGGAGGCCAGGCTTACGCTGGCGTCACAAACACCCGGAGCGCCTTTGAGGGCGCCCTCCACACGGGCTACGCAGGCGGCGCAGCCCATGCCCTGCACGGGAAAATTCCGTTTGACGTTACTCATGCTCCCCGGTATTTAGCGGCTTGTTCCTCAATGAGGGAGGCATCGTCAAAGTAATTGATTTTCATGGCATCCTTCATCTCGTGAAGGGTTTGGGCGGCCACCTCGCGGGCAGCTTCCGAACCTTTCTTGAGGATGTCGTATACAGCGGGGATATCCTGTTCGTAAGTGTGCCGGCGGGCCCGGATGGGGTCCAGACGGCTGTGAAGCACCTGGATGAGGAACTTCTTGCATTTCATGTCTCCCAGGCCACCCCGGCGGTAATGATCCTTCAGTTCGTCCAGATTGGCATAATCCGGCCAGAAATTGGCAAAGTCTTCCGGCTCGCAGAAGGCATCCAGATACGTGAAGACAGTATTGCCTTCCACCTTACCGGGGTCTTCCACCCTAAGGTGTCCCGGATCCGTGAACATGCCCTTCACCTTCTGTTCCATCTCTTTGGGATCGTCGGAAAGGTAGATGCAGTTCCCCAGGGACTTGCTCATTTTGGCTTTACCGTCCGTACCGGGCAGGCGGCGGCAGGCCAGGTTGCTGGGCAGCAGGATGTTGGGCTCCACCAGCACGTCGCACTTATAAGTGCCGTTGAAGGAACGGACAATCTCCCGGCACTGCTCAATCATGGGTTCCTGGTCCTCCCCCACGGGCACCGTGGTGGCCTTACAGAAACAGATATCGGCCGCCTGGGAGATGGGATAGGTGAAGAAACCCACCGGCAGACCCCGGCGGTTGTCGTCTTCTCCATCGGCATTGAAGCCGCGAAGGGCCATTTCCGTCTTAACGGTAGGATTCCGCTGGAGGCGCTGCACGGTTACCAGGTTGGAGAAAAACTGCGTCATCTCGTGCAGTTCCGGAATCTGGCTCTGGATAAAGAGCGTAACCTTTTCCGGATCAAGGCCGCAGGACAGATAGTCCAGGGCCACTTCTATGATGTTCTGGCGAACCTTCTCCGGATTGTCAGCATTGTCCGTAAGGGCCTGCACGTCTGCAATAAAAACAAACATGCGGTCATAATTCCCTTCGTTCTGCAACAGTACGCGGTTTCGCAGACTTCCCACATAATGTCCCAAATGCAATTTCCCGGTAGGCCGGTCGCCCGTTAGTATGATTCTTCCCATATAATCTGTTTTTGAATTACAAAAGTAATCAAAAAAAGCGAGGTGGGCAAGCGGTGCTTGACAGGCTTGTTTTTTCTTATTAACTTGCGTTGTTTTAACGGTAAGACATGCTGCGTCTCAAGATCATCCTGCTCACGGCGATGCTTCTGCTTTGTCTCCGGGCTCCCGGACAGGGCAGGCTGGTCTCCGTCCTGCGGGAGCAGACCCTTACCCTGGAGCAGCAAATCGATTCGGTCGTCCTGGAATTCGGCCTGGATGTCCAGAAAAAAGACCTTGCCTATGCCTTCCGTCTCCTCAAGCTCATCAAAAGGAACGTTCACTGCGTTGCCCTCACCTATCGCACCGTGGATCCCAAAGGAAGGGAGGTCATCGCTTCCGGTCTGGTCTCCTATCCCGAACATGGCCCCTGGCGGGGAACCGTGGAGATGTCCCCCTACAACCGCGAAAAATCCCTTTGCGGCACTTCCCGCCTGTACACAACGGAGGTGCTGGCCTCCGTCTTGGGATATGTGGCGCTGATTCCGGACAATATTGGATACGGTGCAACGGACAGCCTTACCATCTCCTATCAGATGAGCGCGAACAGCGCGCTGGTATCGGCCCACCTCAGGGAAGCGGCCAAGGAGTATCTCCAGGAGCATCTGGACAGGAAACTCCCCCGCAAGACCTTCCTCTTCGGTTATTCCTTGGGAGCGCCCAATGCCCTGGCCCTGGCCTGCCACTATACCGATAATCCGGAAAGCGACGTCCGCCTGAAAGCCGTCTGCCTGGGCAGC
>JAIKYL010000187.1 GCA_024683255.1 Bacteroidales bacterium
TTTGGCCCTTTCTTCCAGGAGACGTCCCAGCAGGATGAAGGCCACAATCATGGTGGAAGATTCAAAATACAGATGCGGCTGCAGTCCGCGGGAAGTCCATACCCCCGGGAACAGCAGGTTAAAAACACTGAAAAGATAGGAAATGCTCACGGAAAGGGCCACCAGCGTATCCATGTTGGCACTTCCGTGCCTGACGGCCGAAAAGCCCGCCTTGAAAAAACGCCTTCCGCACCAGAAAACCACCGGCGTAGCCAGGGCCCAGAGGAGGTATCCCTTCCCCGGGAAATCCTTGAAGCCCATGCCGATAAGCATCACCAATGCGGCCAGCGCGGCGGCCAGGATGGTGTCTTTTTTCAGCTTTTGGAAAGCTTCTTCCCGGGCGGCTTCGGCATCGGCCTCCGCCTCGTCCTCCCCTCCTTCCGTAAGAAGGTCGTACCCGGCATCCTGCACGGCTTTCCGGAGTGCTTCGGGTGTGGTCACAGTGCTGTCATACTCCACCAGGGCACTGTTGGAGGCCAGGCTTACGCTGGCGTCACAAACACCCGGAGCGCCTTTGAGGGCGCCCTCCACACGGGCTACGCAGGCGGCGCAGCCCATGCCCTGCACGGGGAAACTGCGTTTGACGCTACTCATGCGCCCCTATATTTAGCGGCTTGTTCCGCAATGAGGGCAGCGTCGTCGAAGTAGTTGATTTTCATGGCATCCTTCATTTCGTGGAGCGTCTTGGCGGCCACTTCGCGGGCAGCCTCCGAGCCCTTCTTAAGGATGTCGTATACGGCAGGAATGTCCTGCTCGTAGGCGTGACGGCGGGCCCGGATGGGATCCAGCCTGTCGTTGAGCACCTGGATGAGGAATTTCTTGCACTTCATGTCTCCCAGGCCGCCCCGGCGGTAATGATCCTTCAGTTCGTCCAGGTTGTTGTACTCCGGCCAGAAGCGGGCGAAGTCATCGGCCTCGCAGAAGGCGTCCAGATACGTGAAGACGGTATTGCCCTCTACCTTACCGGGGTCTTCCACCCGGAGATGTCCGGGATCCGTAAACATTCCCTTCACTTTCTGCTCCATCTCCTTGGGTTCGTCGGAAAGATAGATGCAGTTTCCCAGGGACTTGCTCATCTTGGCTTTGCCATCCGTCCCGGGCAGGCGCCGGCAGGCCAGGTTGGAGGGCAGCAGGATATTGGGTTCCACCAGCACGTCGCACTTATAAGTGCCGTTGAAGGAACGGACAATCTCCCGGCACTGCTCAATCATGGGTTCCTGGTCCTCCCCCACGGGTACCGTGGTGGCCTTGCAGAAGCAGATATCGGCCGCCTGGGAAATGGGATAGGTGAAGAAGCCCACCGGAAGGCCCCGCACATTGTTATCTTCCGTTTCGGCATTATAGCCGCGGAGGGCCATTTCCGTCTTCACGGTTGGATTCCGCTGCAGGCGCTGCACGGTTACCAGGTTGGAGAAGAACTGCGTCATCTCGTGCAGTTCCGGAATCTGGCTCTGGATAAAGAGCGTCACCTTCTCCGGATCCAGGCCGCAGGACAGATAGTCCAGGGCCACCTCTATGATATTCTGGCGCACCTTCTCCGGATTGTCGGCATTGTCCGTAAGGGCCTGCACGTCCGCGATGAACACGAACATGCGGTCATAATTACCCTCGTTCTGCAGCAGCACGCGGTTGCGCAGACTTCCCACATAATGTCCCAAATGCAATTTTCCGGTAGGGCGGTCGCCCGTTAGTATGATTCTTCCCATATAATCTGTTTTTGAATTACAAAAGTAATCAAAAAAAGCGAGGTGGGCAAGCGGTGCTTGACAGGCTTGTTTTTTCTTATTAACTTGCGTTGATTTAACGGTAAGACATGCTGCGTCTCAAGATCATCCTGCTCACGGCGATGCTTCTGCTTTGTCTCCGGGCTCCCGGACAGGGCAGGCTGGTCTCCGTCCTGCGAGAGCAGACCCTTACCCTGGAGCAGCAAATCGATTCGGTCGTCCTGGAATTCGGCCTGGATGTCCAGAAAAAAGACCTTGCCTATGCTTTCCGGCTCCTCAAGCTCATCAAAAGGAAGGTTCACTGCGTAGCCCTCACCTATCGCACCGTGGATCCCAAAGGAAGGGAGGTCATCGCTTCCGGTCTGGTCTCCTATCCCGAACACGGCCCCTGGCGGGGAACCGTGGAGATGTCCCCCTACAACCGCGAAAAATCCCTTTGCGGCACTTCCCGTCTGTACACAACAGAAGTGCTGGCCTCCGTCTTGGGATATGTGGCGCTGATTCCGGACAATATCGGATACGGTGCAACGGACAGCCTCACCATCGCCTATCAGATGAGCGGGAACAGCGCGCTGGTATCGGCCCACCTCAGGGAAGCGGCCAAGGAGTATCTCCAAGAGCATCTGGACAGGAAACTCCCCCGCAAGACCTTCCTCTTCGGTTATTCCTTGGGAGCGCCCAATGCCCTGGCCCTGGCCTGCCACTATACCGATAATCCGGAAAGCGACGTCCGCCTGAAAGCCGTCTGCCTGGGCAGC
>JAIKYL010000017.1 GCA_024683255.1 Bacteroidales bacterium
CTGGATCTGGTGGCCGAAGGCGGCGACATTTCCTTCACCGGCAGCGGGCGCTACAAGATAGAACTCGCCAACGTTTCCACCGAGACCCTCTATTATATGGGCTGCTTCAGCGACTGGATGCCGGACCTGAATTACGGAGCCATTGACAACGTGCAGGACAACGCCACCTTCCAGGACCTGACGGCATCGGCCGACAAATGGATCAAGATGGGCGTAGACGGTTTCCGTCTGGATGCCGTGAAGCATATCTGCGGCGGAATCAATTCCTACAACAACGCGGCCAACCGCAAGTTCCTCAAGGCCTGGTACGAGCACTGCAATGCCACCTACCAGGCGGCCGGTCATTTGGATAACATCTTCATGGTTGGGGAAATGTGGGATACAAGCCATAACGACGAAAAATACTACTACGAAGGCCTCACTTCTTGCTTTGAATTTGCTTACTGGCCGCTTCTCTACCGGGCAGTGAATAACGGAAATGCTGGAAACTATGTCTCTTCTGTGAGCAGATTCATCAGCGAGCACAAGGCAGTGCGCCCGGATGCCGTTACGTCCTTCTTCATGACCAACCACGACCATTCCAGCCAGACCGGCGACGGCGAGGTGCGGGCTGCCGACGACCTCGGGAAAGACATTGTCAAAGAAAAGCAGGCGGCGGCCATGATCCTGACCACACCCGGCAAACCTTTCATCTACCAGGGTGAAGAACTGGGGTATTGGGGCAATTCCAAAGGCAAGGGAGACGAGTATCTGCGCGCGCCCATCGTCTGGGATGCAGCCGCAAAGGACTGCGCCAAGGCGGGTGTCAATAATAAGGTAGACAACGCCATGCTTACCGGCAGCATCTCGGTAGCCACCCAGTCGGCCGACAACAACTCTCTCCTGAATACGTACAAAGCCTGGAGCCGGCTCAGGAACACCTATCCGGCCCTGGCAGAAGGGGAGATGGGCACCACCACCATTAGCGCCGGCAACTCCGTTGTATCCTGGTATATGACCTCCGGCAGCCAGAAACTGCTGGTCATTCATAACTGTGGCTCGGAAAAGAGCTTTACGGTGGGCGATTCCATGGCCAAGCCCATCGCTCTTCTGGGTACGGCTACAACCAGCGGTAACGAACTCACGCTGGGCGCCCATTCATCCGTAGTATTTGAATTATGAGTAAAACCCTTTCCATATTCCTTTCAGTAGCCGCCTTAATCAGCGCCTGTCAGCAGCAGCCAACGGATCCCGGCACGGACCCGGAGCCGGATCCGCCTGTGAGTGTAGTGACTCCGGACTTTGCCCGCGGGGCCGATGTGAGCTGGCTCTCGGAGATGGAAAATGACAACAAGACATTCAAGAAGGCCGACGGTACCCCTGCCGACCTTTTTGAGGTGTTAAAGGATTGTGGTATAAACGCCATCCGCCTCCGGGTTTGGGTAGATCCTCCGGGTGGTTGGAGCGGCAAAGAGGATATGGTAAAACTGGCTGTTCGCGCAGCCAAGGCCGGCATGGCGCTCATGGTGGACTTCCATTACAGTGACTTCTTTGCCGATCCTTCCAGGCAAACCATTCCATCGGCCTGGGCCGCCGACAAAGACAATCTGGAAAAGCTGTGCTCCCATGTATCGGACCATACCACCCAGGTGCTTCAGGCACTTAAGGATGCCGGCGTAAAGCCCGCCTGGATTCAAATCGGGAACGAGACGCGGAACGGTATGCTGTGGCCCGCCGGGCAGCTCTGGACCGCCTCCGGAGAGCTTCCGGACGGGCGCAAGCATTTTGCCCAGCTGTACAATGTCGGATACGATGCCGCCAAGGCCGTATTTAAGGATGCCGTGGTGATGCCGCACCTGAACAATGCCTATGAAGACAATGCCTGGTGGTTCCGCCAGATCAAGGCTGAAGGCGGGAAGTTCGACGCCATCGCCCTAAGTCATTATCCGCAGGCAGAATCGGCCTTTTCGGCCGCCCAATATAACCAGAAGGCGCTTGCCAACATCAAAAGCCTCATAAGCGAATTCAAAATACCTGTATACGTCTCCGAAGTGGGCGTCAAGCCTGCCAAAGCGGACGCCGCTTCCGTCCTCAAGGCCTTCATGGATGATGCAAAGAATATGGACGGATGCAAGGGCGTGTTCTACTGGGAGCCGGAAGTATACGGCGGCTGGAAACCGGCCGTTTACAGCAATGCAGCGGAGATTGAGCGCCTTACCGGCAAACGGGAAACCTGGGGCGCCTACGACCAGGGAGCCTTCACCTCCGACGGCCGTCCGCACGAAATCATGAATGTATTTAAACAATAGACCAATATGAAACGAATCCTGCTCGCAGCAGCCGCCTTGTTTGCCGTGGTGGCCTGCAACAAAAAGACCGCCGAACCTTCCCTTCATCCCGAGTGGACCTACAATTCGGTAATGTATGAAGTGAACATCCGCCAGTTCTCCCCGGAAGGAACTTTCCGCGGCGTGGAAGCCCAACTGCCGCGCCTGAAGGAACTGGGCGTGGACATCCTCTGGCTGATGCCTATGTACGAGATTGGCGTCGAGGGCCGGAAGGGCACCCTGGGCTCCTATTATGCCATCTCCAACTACAAGAAAGTGAATCCGGAGTTCGGCACCATGGAAGACTTTGAACATCTGCTGGAGGTGGCCCACAAGATGGGTTTCAAGGTGATCTTGGACTGGGTGGCCAACCAGACCGCCCCGGACAATGTGTGGATGACGGAAAAGCCGGCCGATTTCTATGAGCGGGACGCCGAAGGCAACGCTATCTGGGAATATGACTGGACCGACACCCGCTCCTTGAACTATGAGAACGAGGAAGTCTGGTGGGCCCAGGACGACGCCATGCGTTTCTGGCTGGAAAAGGGCGTGGACGGCTTCCGCTGCGACGCGGCGGGAGAGGTGCCGGCCGAGTTCTGGAAGGGCATCCTGCCCAAGATGAATGCCGATTATCCGGACATCTACCTCCTGGCCGAAGCCGAGCGTGACAACCTGGCCGACCCTCGGGAGACTTTTGATGCCAATTACGCCTGGGAACTGCACCATCTGCTGAACAGCCTGGCGCAGGGAAGCAAGACCGTGGATGACTTGAAGGCCTATGTGGCCCGGGACGCCGGCCGCTTCCCCAAGGAAGCCTTCCGCCTCACTTTCACCTCCAACCACGACGAGAACTCCTGGAACGGAACGGAGTTTGAGCGCGAAGGCGCTGCGGCCGATGCCTGCGCCGTGCTCTGCTTCACCCTTCCGGGCAGCCAGCCGCTCATCTATACGGGGCAGGAGATCGGCCTTTCCCGCCGGCTGGAATTCTTTGAGAAAGACCCCATTACGGACTGGAGCGCCAACCGGTACACCACTTTCTGGAAGACGCTGGTGGACCTCAAGCACAACAATCCGGCCCTGGCCGCCGGTGAAAAAGGCGGAGACCTGGTCTGGTGGGAAGCCCCGGAAGGCTGGGTGGCTTTCCACAGGGAAGTAGATGGCAATATGGTCATTGTGATTGCCAATTTCGGCATTCCCGTTACTCCGGAGCCCGTTGCTGTGGCCGCAGGAAACGACAACCGTCCTTCCGGGGATGTGGTGGCCGAACCTTTCCTGAACCTTAAGTCCGCGCCCGTTACCATGACGTTCAACGTCCCGGGTAAATTCAAAGACGTGTTCAAGGGTACCGAAGTGGAAAGCCCGTTTGAGCTCACCCTTGCTCCCGGAGAATTCATTGTGCTAACCAAATAGTTGATAATGAAAAAATTAGCTATTCCCGCCATTTTGCTTATGTGTGCCTGCAGCCAGCCGAAGCCTTTTGACCCGGCCTCCGTGGTCGATGCCACGCCTTCCCAGATAACCCGCGTGGAACCGCTCAGCTGGTGGACGGGGATGAAGACGGACCTGCAGCTTATGGTGCAGGGAGAGAACATCGGCGCTGCCAAGGTGCGTGTGGAAGGCGGCGCAGGCGTTGCCGTAACCAAAGTGCAGCAGGCCGACAGCCCCAACTTCGCCTTTGTGGATGTCTCCGTGAACCCCAAGGCCAAGCCCGGCACCTATTACCTGGTTTTTACCCGGGAAGACGGAACGGAGTACAAGTATCCGTACCTAATCCGGGAGCGGGAGCAGGGGAGCGCCCAGCGTGAAAGCTTTACTACGGCCGACATGATCTATCTCATTATGCCGGACCGCTTTGCATCGGCATCCGACAAGGACGATACGGCCTGGCCGGGTGGAAAATATGACGACGGTTCCGCCGTAGAATGGACCGTGCCCGAAACCCCCGACAAGGTGGACCGGAAAGATGCGGTAGCCCG
>JAIKYL010000078.1 GCA_024683255.1 Bacteroidales bacterium
GTAAGATAGTTGTAAAACAGGGTAACTTGTGTGGTGTAGGAGAATGCGTCGTTGATAACCCAGGCCATGTCGGCCTTCACCTGCGTACCGAATTCCACGCGGGCCGATTTGAACTGCTCGTACGCCTGTTCTGCATAGGCATCTTTGGGCGTGGCGTAAGTGCTGCCTTCCACCAGGTCCATACCGTATGTGTAGCGGAGCTCGGGGATGGTTACGAACACGGCGCCGCCGGAAAGCGGGGCCACGTTCAGGGAGAACCACGGAGCCGGCGTCCACAGCACACCGATACCCAGGTTGACGTAGGCCGGAGCGAAGAATCCGGATTTCAGGTTGTTCCTGGCAGCTTCCCGCCAGGCGGCCGATTCGTCATTGGGATGGGCGGCGAACTGGGCGTCCGTGGGAGTCTTGTAGTTATAGTTGTTGTTGAACTGGGTCTTGAAGTCGAAGCTGGCGGAATAGGCCAGGTTCTTCACCGGCGTCTCATAACCCCACTTGGACTCCAGGTAAATGCGGTCCTTGTTCTTTTGGGCAATGGGCTTGTCGGCCGAATAAAGGAAGCCGTAGTCCAGCTGGAGACGGTTGGTTCCCAGCAGTTTGTCCTTGGCGTAATTGGCGCTGGCGTCCACGTTGCCGGCCAGGGAGATGTTGCTGTAGCCGCCTGCCGCCCACTGGCTAAGGTAGGTTTGGCCGAAGCTGATGTTGGTGAGGAAGGTGTTGGTCCAATAGCGGGGCTTCTCCTCCTTCACGGGAACATCCTCCGCGGCGCTGAGCGCAGCAGCTGCAGCGGCAATGATGTCCTGGGTATTATTGGTCTGGGCCGATGCCACCAGGGTGGCGAACAGCGCGATGATACTAATGAACTTTTTCATATTAATAGGATCTTGCGAAGAGAACCCGCTGGTGGGAAGGCTTTCCGGTGTAGATGCACTTTCCTTCTTCCATGCATACGGCACTGTCCACAGGGATGCAGCGGATGGTTGCCTTGGTCTCTTCCTGAATGCGGGCTTCGGTCTCTGCGGTGCCGTCCCAGTGGCAGAGCAGGAAACCGCCCTTTTCAATTTCTTCCTTGAACTCTTCCCAGGTATCCACCTTGCGGATGGAAGCGTCCCGGAAAGCAAGGGCTTTGTTGTAAATGCTCTTCTGAATATCGTCCAACAGGCCGATGATGCGGTCTTCCAGACCTTCCAGCGGTTCGGAGATCTTCTCCAGCGTATCCCGGCGGCAGACTTCCACGGTGCCGTTCTGCAGGTCCCGAGGGCCCATGGCCAGACGCACCGGCACGCCCTTCAGTTCCCATTCTGCAAACTTGAAGCCGGGGCGCAGGGTGTCCCTGTCGTCCACTTCCACGCTGTGGCCTTTGGCCTCCAGCGCTTTCTTGAGGGCGAACATCTTGTCCAGCACGGCGTTACGCTCTTCCTCGCTCTTGTAGATGGGAACCATCACCACCTGGATGGGGGCCAGGGCGGGCGGAAGCACCAGACCGTTGTCGTCTCCGTGGGCCATGATGAGGGCACCCATCAGACGGGTGGAAACGCCCCAGGAGGTGGCCCAGACGTATTCTTCCTTGCCTTCCTTGTTGGTGAAGGTTACGTTGAAGCTCTTTGCAAAGTTCTGGCCCAGGAAGTGGGAGGTGCCGGCCTGCAGGGCCTTGCCGTCCTGCATGAGGGCCTCTATGGTCATGGTGTCCAGGGCGCCGGCAAAACGCTCTCCGGGGCTCTTGTGACCCACCACCACGGGAAGGGCCATTATTTCACGGGCGAACTTGGCGTATACGTCCACCATCTGCTGCTTGCGGGCCTCGGCCTCTTCGGCGGTGGCGTGGGCGGTATGGCCCTCCTGCCACAGGAATTCGGCCGTGCGGAGGAAGAGGCGGGTCCTCATTTCCCAGCGCACCACGTTGCACCACTGGTTGCACAGCACGGGCAGGTCCCGCCAGCTGTGGATCCAGTTCTTATAGGTATCCCAGATAATGGTCTCCGAGGTGGGACGCACGATGAGCTCTTCTTCCAGCTTGGCTTCCGGGTCCACAACGATGCCGTTACCCTTGGGGTCGTTCATGAGGCGGTGATGGGTGACCACGGCGCACTCCTTGGCAAAGCCTGCCACGTGCTCCGCTTCCCGGCTGAAGAAGCTCTTGGGGATGAAGAGTGGGAAGTATGCATTCTTAACACCCGTTGCCTTGAACATATCGTCCAGGATGCGCTGCATCTTTTCCCAGATGGCGTATCCGTAGGGCTTGATAACCATGCATCCGCGTACGGCGGACTGCTCTGCCAGATCGGCCTTTACAACCAGGTCATTGTACCACTGGGAGTAGTTCTCTTCCCGTTTTGTTACCTCTTTTGCCATAGTTTTATTGCATTTTTTCTTTTTTGTGCTTAATATTGTCCCCGGAACACGGATAACGGGTACAGATTTTGATGTAGGTTCCGTGAGCCGGAGATTCCGGCGCAAAGATACTTATTTTTATTGGATAAAAGGAGGTACTGACGATGAAAAAGAGATTTATGGCATATGCGCTCGTTGCGTTTGCCACCCTGTCCTGCGCCACAGTAGGCGGGCTTCAGACCCAGTCCTACGACGATGGCATCTATGCCCGCCCCATATCGGAGCAGGTGCCGGCCGTTTCCCAAGATCAGCTGGACAATCTTCTTGCAGACAGCCGGTCGTCCGAAGCTTATATCCTGAGCGGAGGCGACACGCTGGTTGTCCCCGCAGGCAAGAGCATCCGCTTTAACAAGGAAAATACCATCATTACCGTGGAAGATACGCCAAGCTGGGCATGGAACTATTCCTTCGCATACAGCCCCTGGTATTTCCGGGACTATTATTACTATAGCCCCTGGTACTATGGATCCTGGCGTCATTACAGCCCCTGGCGTTACAGTGCCTGGGGGTACGATCCCTGGTATTATGACTCTTGGTATTACGACTGGTACGGCAATTACTGGTATGGCTATTACAGCCCCTGGTATTACGATTCCTGGTATTACAGGCCCTATGGCTATTATGGCTACTATTGGGATTACCCGTATTATTATGGTTACTATCCCGGCTATTACGGCTATTACAACAACTGGGGCGCCATCGGCCACCGTTGGGAGCCTTCCCGCGGTGCCCAGCTGGGTCACCGGGACGGTAACGTAGCGGTGCGTTCCGGATCTTCCGTTTCCCGCAATGCATCGGCCCGTTCCAGCGTTCTCACCCGTTCTTCTTCCTCTTCGGCGCGAAGCGGCGCATCCGTGCGATCCTCGTCCGTGAACCGCAGCAGCGCGTCCGGTACGCGGGCCACGTCCGCATCCAGGGCCACATCGGCCACCCGCGCTTCCAGCGTGAGCCGTTCCGGCGTTTCTTCCTCGTCCCGTTCCGGTGCCTCTTCGGCAACTCGCAGCACGGGTTCCGTGGGCAGTTCCCGTTCCGGCTCTTCCTCCGGTGCATACCGCAATTCCGGATCTTCTTCCGGCACCTACCGCAGCTCCTCTTCCGGCAGTTCCACCCGTTCTTCCGGCGGCAGCTCGGCCCGCTCC
>JAIKYL010000083.1 GCA_024683255.1 Bacteroidales bacterium
GACCTGTGTGCCCAGAGTCTTAAGTTTTCCCCAGGCATACAAGGCCCAGTAACTCCATAGGGGCGCATCAGTATATGCATCGAAAAGGCCATTGAATACCGTACCCGGCCGCCAGTCGTAGTACATCATCATATCCGTAGGGCAGTTCTGGCCCTCCTGCATGGATGCGCAGACAAAGGCTCCGGCTTTGGGAGAGGTCATCGTACGGGAGGAATAGGGATAGTCGTCGGTCCAGCTCTTGATGTAATTCCATTCGTTCAGGAAAGACTCGGTATTCTTGTAGCCGTACTTGTCCAGCAGGGCACGCACCTGATATGAATAATCCACATAAACCGTGGGATCATATTCGTAAATATGCCAGGCAAAGAAGTCCAGCGGTACCTGACGGCGCTGCATCTCGGAAAGGAGCCTCTCATACCACACCGGAATCTCCCTTACTCCGGGATCCCTGCCGGACATGGCGGGGCCGCCTATATGCAGGTCCGGGAAGCAGCCTTTGAGGTACTTCACGGCGACCTCGAAAAAGTCGTAGAACTGTTCAGGAGAGCCAGCCCAACAGCGGGGATCCACCTTCCATTTGTCGTTGTCCCATTCGAGGTTGGGCTCATTCCAGACTTCCCAGTACTTTATGTTGTAGTGGAAACCGTCCGCCCAGCCCTCGTTGTAATGGCGAATGATGTGTTCGCAAATCTGCGCCCACTTTCTGTTGTCCTTGGGAGGATAGATGTTGTACTTCTTGAGCGGCTGGTTCTCAATGCTTTGCCCAAGACGGTAGAACACCTCCACGCCGGCATCCTGGATACTCTTTACGTATCTGTCGGTGAGTGTGAAGTCATATGACTCTGGTTTGTTGGGATTCTTCGAGAAATCCGGAAAAATAATAGAAATGTCCACCACGTGTTCGCCATAAGCTCCGGCTCCTGCGGCATCGTGATTGCGGGAATAACCCACGTTGGCCGCCTTGAAATAGCCGGTCGTGCCGGTATACACCTGCTCGGCATTGTTGATGCGAGGGCCGTTGTTCACGGCGTTCATGCGCTTGATAGGGCCTTTTTCATCGGCAGGAAATACAGTAACCTGTGCTGTCAGTGCCACCGCAGTCATTAAAGACAAAAACAAAGAGGTTAGTATTCTCATATTTCAAATCACTTTTTTTTATATCTATTCAAAGCTTCCAGGAAATAATAATCCGCATAAATGAGCGGGGTGTCGATCTCGCTGCCGCCGGGGAGGTTTCCCACACTGTGCTTCAGCAGGAAACCAGCATTTTCTCCGGGCGCGGCCAGATATTGGGGAGAAGCAAGAGTGCGAATCTGCCTCTCTGCCATTGCGGAGCATTTCTTCGACAGTTTCCTGTCCTTCGAAAGGCCGCTCAGTTCTATGAACGCCGAACACATGACTGCAGCGGCAGATGCATCCTTATATGTATTGGGAATCTCCGGATCATCGAAGTCCCAGTATGGGATTCCGTCTGCCGGGAGGCGCTCGAGAAGCATGTACGCAATATTCTCGGCCTGATGCAGGAACTCGGCTTTCCGGGTTTCACGGTACATCATCGTGTAGCCATAAAGAGCCCATGCCTGCCCGCGTGCCCAGGCACTTTCATCGGCGTAGCCCTGGACGGTCACCTTGCGAAGCACGGCGCCGGTGGCAGGGTCATAATCCAGCATGTGATAGCAGGAATAATCCGGGCGAAAATGGTTCTCCATCGTCGTCTCGGCGTGCTTTACTGCGATGTCATTTAAAGTGTCACAGTAGAACAGCTTCGATGCATATTCCAGCAACTCCAGGTTCATTATATTGTCTATGATGACAGGATAATCAGCCCCCTTCTCCCCTCTTGCCCAGCTGAGAGTCGCCCCCACAGCAGGGTTGAAACGGGATGAGAGCGCCGCAGCGCCGTTTTCTATGAGCGGAAGATATCTGGAATCCCCTGTGAACCTGTAGGCATTTCCGTAACTGCAGTTCACCTGGAAGCCAAGATCGTGACTTTGAGGGAAGTCCAGAAGACAATCCAGAGCCAGAGTACGCCTCTCTGCCATAGACAGGATGTCAGGATCCGGAGACAGGCCATATAACTGCCAAAGCGCTCCGGGGAAGAAGCCACTGGTCCAGGAACCCACGCTGCAATCCTTCGGACTGCCGTCGGGATAGATGCCACGCGGCGTCATGTCGGGAGCGAGGCGTTCGTCCAGAAGCTGATACTGCGCCTTCGCCAGGCCGCTCACCCTTTCGGCAATGTCCGGGATGGTCTCTTT
>JAIKYL010000085.1 GCA_024683255.1 Bacteroidales bacterium
CAGATAGTCATCAATGGTCTTGGCAATGGAGAGGATGGTCTGGTAGAAGAGGATCTGGGAGCCTTTGAGGGGCTTCCAGTGGTCTTCGGAGCCTTTCCCGCGGAGGAATTTGTCCGTGTAGATGGTACCGAAGTTGCCCACGCACACTTCCACCTCGTCCTTGTCGTTCACCCGGAGGGCGCGGATGGGGAAGGTTTCGGTATAACCCTTCTTTGAGTCAAACACCAGGCATTTCATATCCACTTTCTCCTGGCGGTTGTTGGTGGTGTTCACAAAACCGCCGGCGGCCTTCACGATATCCCGGATGGCATCGTGGATGGCATTCCCGGCCTCAAGGTAACTGCTGGCCAGATTAATCAGTTCTTGTCTCATAGTCTTGAATTATAAGGTTTAACGTCTGGGACTCGCCGGGCTGCAGGAGGCGGGTTTTCCCGAAGGCGCGGAGGACGGGATCCTTGACAAAAACCACTTCCTTGCCGGCTACGGGGCCGGTATTCTTCACCGTAACGCTAACCGTATCTCCGGAGAAGACGGGCTCGCTAACATCAAACGTAGTGTAGGAAAGGCCGAAGCCGAAGGGGAAGGAGACGGCGGGGGCGCCGGGCTTGTCAAAGAAGCGGTAGCCCACGTCCATTCCTTCCTCGTACACTGTATAGCCCACATTCTTTACATCGTTGTACTTGGCGCTGCCACCGGCCATGGAGCCGGGACCGGAATAGTCGTAGGGGAAGTTGGCCGATGAAGGGAGGTGGAAATAATCGGCCGGGAAGGTGACGGGCAGGCGGCCGCTGGGGCAAACGCTGCCGCTGAGGATGCGTGCCAGGGCGTTTCCGCCTTCCTGACCGGGCTGCCAGGCCAGGACGATGGCATCGGCCAGGTGCTTCCAGGAGGCCGTTTCCACCACGCCGCCCACGTTGAGCACCACTACCACTCTCTTGCCCTGGCCGTGGAACACTTCGCTCACGTCCAGCAGCATCCTCTTTTCGGCATTTGTGAGCAGGAAGTCGTCTTCCAGGTGGCGGTCCCCGCCTTCGCCGGCCTGGCGGGAAAGCGTTACAAGGGCCATTCCGGCCCCTTCGGCGGCCTTCTCAACCGTGGCGCGGGAAAGCGGCATCTCAGGGCTTCCGGGGCTTCCTAGCATCCCCGAAGTGAGGGTCTTCTTGGGCGGATTCTTCTCAAGGTGCCGCCGATAAAGGCCGGAGAGCGCAGCTTCCACCTGCATCCCTTCGGCGGCGAGGCCCTCGTCCAGGTTCACCACGTAGGGCCGATGCACGTGCCCGGATCCGGTACCCCCGGCCAGGAGCTGATAGCTGCCTACGCCGAAGAGCGCCACAGTGGTGCCAGCGGCCATCGGCAGCGTTCCGCCGGCGTTTTTCAGCAGCACGATGCCTTCTTCGGCGGCCTCGCGGGCCACGGCGGCATCGGCCTCCAGATGGGGCTTGAGGGAGGGCTTGTATCCCTTGAAGGTGGGGGTTTTCACCACCAGTTCCAGCACCCGGCGTACGCAGAGGTCCAGATGGGCCTCCGAAAGTTCTCCGCTCCGGACCTTTTTCACAAGCTCTTTTGTCTGGGACTTGTTGCCAGGCTCCATCAGGTCGCATCCGGCGGCAATCTGGGCGGCGGTGTTGCGCTTGCCGGTCCAGTCCGTCATCACCAGGCCTTCGAAGCCCCATTCCTTCCGGAGCACGTCCGTGAGCAGCCAAGGGTCTTCCTGGGTGTGAACCCCGTTCAGGCGGTTATAGGAAGCCATCACGGTCCAGGGCTGCGATTCCCGGACGGCAATCTCAAAGTTCCGGAGGTAGATTTCCCGGAGGGGCTCGTCGGCCACCTGCGAGTCGTTCCAGAAGCGGTTGGTCTCCTGGTTGTTGGCGGCAAAGTGCTTCACTGAAGTGCCCACGCCCTGCGACTGCACGCCCCGCACATAGGCGGCGGCCGTTTTCCCGCTAAGCAGCGGATCCTCGCTGAAGTATTCGAAATTCCTGCCGCAGAGGGGATTGCGCTGGATGTTCATCCCCGGAGCCAGCATTACGTCCACCCCGTATTCCAGGGCTTCGTGGCCGATGGCGGCGCCCACCTTCTCCACCAGCTCCGTATTCCAGGTGCTGGAAAGCAGCGAGCCGATGGGAAAGCCCGTGCAGTAGAAAGTCTCCTTGCTCCCTCTCCGCCGGGGCTCTATGCGCACCCCGGCAGGACCGTCGCTGAGGACGATGGACGGAATGCCCAGCCGGGGAACGGCCTGCGTCATGCCGGCGGCACCCGGCACCGGTACCCGGAATCCCAGGAAACCGGCTATCATGCTCTTGTATCCGGCCCCTACTACCAGGGTGGCCTTTTCCTCCAGACTGAGCTGGGACAGGACTTCGTCAATATTATCCTGCCTCAAGGTAACATCTTGTGCCATAACAGAAAGACTAAGCAGGGAAAACAGCAGTATGAGGATCCTTTTCATAGCAGTCTAGGAAGCTCTTGCCCGGCTCTTGTTTACCAGAAGGACGCCGCCAACCACCAGGGCCGTGGCCAATACCTTCTGCCAGGAAATAAAGTCCATCCCCAGGATGATACTTACTACGGTGGCCAGGATGGGCTGCATGTAGGAATACATGCTCACCAGCGTGGGCCGGATGCGCTTCTGCCCAAAGGGAATGAGGAAATACGCCACGAAGGTGGCAAAGAAAACCAGGTAGCCGATCTCCCATCCCACCTTGGCGGGAAGGGCCCCGAAGTTCGTTTCCAGTAGGCCCCGGGCCGATAAGGGCAGGGCCAGGACCAGCGAAAACAGGAACATCCATTTCATGAAGGTAACCACGCCGTATTTGGAAATGAGCGGACGGAACAGCGCCAGGTACAGGGAAAAGCTGAGGCTGTTAATGAGGAGCAGGACAATTCCCCAGGGATCCGTGGCCCCGGCGCCGCCGGAGTGTACGGAGTTGAAAATGAGGAAGAGGATGCCCGCGAAGCTGAGCGAAACGCCGCCGGCTTTCTTTCCTGTGATGGGCTCCTTGGCAAACAGGAAGGCAAAAATCATGGTGAAGATGGGGCCCAGGGTGCCCATGATGGCGGCGTCGATGGCGCTGGTATGGGCAATACCCATGAGGAAGGACACCTGCGTAAGGAACAGGCCAAGGAAGGAAGCAAGGGCGATGCGGGGGAAATCGGCCCGCTCCACCTTCTCCTTGGGAAGGAAGAGCGAAAGCAGCCAGAACAGGGCCGATGCGCCCGCTGCGCGGAGCGTGAACAGCACCATGGGGGACACCAGTGCGCTGTTGGCTATGTCCTTGCAGCACACTACGTTAAGGCCGAAGATGACGTATGCTCCGCCCACCGCAAGGTGTCCGGCCAACTGTTCCCTGTTCTTTGTCAAACTCATAGAGTACAAAGATAAGAATTATTCGTATCTTTGATCCCTGATTATGGGTAAAAGCCGTCTCAAATATCATTTGCTGGCACTGGCCGTAGTGGCCGTGTGGGGCGTCACGTTCGTGTGCACCAAAGTGCTCATCGGCGCGGGAATGCATCCGGTGGCCATTTTCTTCATCCGGTTTGTGATGGCCTATGTCGGCATCTGGGCGTATATCGGCCTCACAGGGCAAAGCCGCAAACTTTGGTACGGCTGGAAGGAGGAACTGGTTTTTCTGCTTTTGGGCATATCTGGCGGTTCGTTTTACTTCCTCACGGAAAATACGGCGCTTGCATACACGCAGGCCACCAACGTCGCGTTCCTGGTTTGCTCCGCGCCGCTTTTTACCGCCATTTTCACGCTCATTTTCAAGCGTTTAGGGAAGGGTCGATTTGCCGATGGCCTGGAAGACATCCACCTGGGCTGGCCGCTCATCGGCGGCACTGTCCTGGCCCTTACGGGCATGGCGCTGGTGGTTTTTGACGGCCAGCGGCTGCAGCTCTCGGCCGCGGGGGACCTGCTGGCTATAGGAGCCGCACTCTGCTGGGCTGTATACAGCCTTTTCATGGGTCAGATGACGCACGATTATGGCGCCGTAACCGCCACCCGGAAGGTGTTTTTCTACGGCCTGCTCACCATCCTGCCCTTCCTGGGCGGGGTAAGAGAATCCTTCTCTCCCGCCGTCCTGGGACAGACGGAAGTATGGTCCAACCTGCTGTTCCTCGGCCTGATTGCCTCTCTGGTCTGCTTCATTGCATGGAATCTGGTTATGGACAAGCTGGGTAACGTAACTTCCGTCAATTACGTGTACCTGAATCCGGTTTTCACCCTCCTCACGGCCATGGTTTTCCTGGGAGAGCGCATGACCCTTCTGGCCGCAGTGGGCTGTGCGGCCATCCTCGCCGGCGTCATCTGGGCCGGAAGAAAGGGGGATTAATCCGCAAAGTGCATCTCGTCAAAGAGATAATCGGCATGGCCGATCTCCTTGATGGTGAAGAGCAGGTAGCGGATGTCCAGAGAGATGTTGCGGCAGATTTCCGGGTCGAAGGCCAGGTCGCTCATGGTGCCTTCCCACACGCGGTCGAAATTGATGCCCACCAGCTGTCCATCGGCGTTGAGCACCGGAGAACCGGAATTGCCACCGGTGGTGTGATTGGTGGCCAGGAAACACACCGGCTGGGCCTCGTGCCC
>JAIKYL010000111.1 GCA_024683255.1 Bacteroidales bacterium
CCATACTGCATCACGGCCGTGCAAACCTGCACATTCCGGCAGCCCAGCTGGATGAATTCCAGCGCGTCCTTCCAAGTCTCGATGCCGCCCACTCCGCTGAACTGAATGGTGCTCAAAAGCGGGTTCTTCACCATGGCCAGAATGTGCCGCAAAGCGATAGGTTTTACCGCCTTCCCGGAGTAGCCGGAACCGGTCTGACAACCGTTCACTTCGGAGCCTTCTCCCATAGTCACGCTCTTGATGGTATTGATGGCCGATATGGCATCCGCGCCACCCGCATAAGCGCCCATTGCGGGCTTGGAAATATGGGCAATATTGGGGGTCATTTTGAGGATTACACGTATCTTCACGTTACGCTTTACATAAGCTGTGAAAAACGTCACAAGCTCAGGGTCTTGGCCCACATCCGAACCCATGCCGCTTTCCCGCATTTGCGGGCAGGAAAAGTTGAGTTCCACGGCGTCGCATCCGGCCTCTTCGGCCTGCTTCGCCAGCGCTATCCAATCGGCCTCCGTCTGGCCCATAATGGAGGCAATTACAACCTTCGAAGGGAAGTCCTTTTTGAGCCGCCTCAGGATGTCAAAATCTACCTCCACCGGGTTCTCGCTCAGCTGCTCCATATTGCGGAAGCCGATGAAGGGTTTTCCCACAGCATCGAAGCGCGGAGAAACCTCCCGGATATCCTGCATGCAGATGGTCTTGTAGAACACGCCGCCCCACCCGGCTCGGAACGCCCGCGCCACCATCTCGTAATTGGTGCAAACGGCCGATGAAGCCAGGAAGAATGGATTCTCGCAGGGAATGCCGACGAAGTCGATGGCAAGGGATGGCAAGCCAGAGGCGGGAGATTCCCGGTCGGAGCCGGGAATGACGGAGGGCGTCATGGCCTTCCCGGTACACGTCATGGCCGACACCGATCGGCCATCTCCTCCCCGGGCATCTCCCAACGCCCTCGCTATCTCCCTCAACCTTATGGGCCTGTCGTAGTGTATGCACGCCTCCTCCGCCCGGGCCAGGTCCTCCTCCGAGCAGCCTTCCAGCCACCTGGAGGCCAGTTTTTCATTGTCAAAACGGACGGCGCGGACGGCCCTTGCCGGGTCCCCTTTCCCGCAGGCCTTGGTGCAGGGCGCGTCCTGGCACAGCAGGCAGCGCGCGGCTTCTTCTTGGAGTCTCATGCGAAAGAAAAACGTGGTTAATGTGCTAAATGTAGTGATTATTACGCGTTTCCGCAAATGTTTAAAACCAAAAGATAATAGTAGCTTTATTCTATGACAAAATTCGGTTTTTTTGCTTATCTTTGTGGACTATGACAAAAGCACACGTTTTCCCTGGCCAGGGCTCCCAGTTTCCGGGCATGGCCAAAGAGATATACGAAACCATTCCGGAGGCAAAGGCCCTCATGGAACGCGCCAACCAGGTCCTGGGTTTCCGCATCACGGACATCATGTTTGGAGAGGATGCCGATGCCTTAAAGGCCACCAAAGTCACCCAGCCGGCCATTTTCATCCACAGCGTAGTGCTCTCCAAGTGCTGCGTGAAGGAAGTTCCGGACGCCGTTGCCGGCCACTCCCTGGGCGAATTCAGCGCCCTCACCGCCGCCGGTGCCCTCAGCTTTGAGGACGGCCTCAAATTAGTCTCTCTCAGAGCCCAGGCCATGCAGAAATGTTGCGAGGCCCAGCCCGGCTCCATGGCCGCCATCATCAACCTGCCGAACGAAGAAATCGAAAGGATCTGTGCCGATATCCCCGGCGTAGTCCCCGCCAATTACAACAACAAGGGCCAGGTGGTCATCTCCGGAGAGGAATCGGCCGTGGAGGAGGCCTGCGCGCAGCTCAAGGCCGCCGGAGCCAAACGGGCGCTGAAGCTCCCCGTGAGCGGCGCCTTCCACTCTCCCCTGATGGAACCCGCCCGTGAGGAATTGGCCAAAGCTATTGCCGAAACGCCCTTCCAGGCCCCCGTGTGCCCCATTTACCAGAATGTATCGGCCCTTCCCACGGAGGATCCGGAGCTCATCAAGGCCAACCTGCTGCAGCAGCTAACCTCCCCGGTAAAATGGACCCAGACCGTTGAGAACATGCTGGCCGACGGCATCACCTCCTTCCTGGAAATCGGCCCCGGCACCGTGCTCCAAGGCCT
>JAIKYL010000162.1 GCA_024683255.1 Bacteroidales bacterium
TCGGCCGCCGTTGCCAGGTAATAGCCGCCGTTGCCGGGGGCCTCCAGAAAGGCAACCACAGCCTTACCGCTCTTGCGGAATTCCAAAAGCGCAGTACGGAGCTCTTCCAGACCGGCCATACCGGCGGTGCCGCCGTCCGGACGCAGGAAAATGTACTGGATGGCAGGATCCGCCGCAGCAGCCTCAATGGCCTGGACGGCATCCCATAGTCCCACAGTACGGCTCATCTCAAAATTGAGGGAAGTCATATCCGGGATGGGGCTGTCCTGGGTCTGTTCGGAGAGGGCATAATCGGCCAGGGAGATGTCCAGAACGCCATTTCTGGGAAGGACAGTCTTTCCGCTGCCGGCTGCGCCCACAAGGCTGAAGAGGAAAATGAGGCCGATGATATGCAGGATGAGGATACCGCAAATTACGGCCAATACGGTCTTAAAAAAACTCTTCATATTTAAAGCTAATTATTTAACCAGTTGGGTGGCCCGGTTCCAGGCCAGATGGTTCCGGTAATAATTGTCCAGATAATTGCTTCCCATGGAGGGAAGATACATGGACAGTCCACAACAATTCTTGAGGTTTATACTAAGGAATGTTGGAGTATTGGCCTTGTACACCACGCACTTGTCCAAAGCACTTTGCAGAAGGGCTTCTTCTTCCGGGGTAATACCCGTCTGGACAAGGATATCCTTAAGGTCGTAAAAGAAGTGCCGGTCAAAGCGGAAATAGCCCTGAACCCGGCTACCCGGAAGCACCCGGATCATGCCACGGTATTTTTCAAACAACTGGGAACACACCTCCACAAGAGTGTCCATCTCACGCGTGTTAATCACGGAAATGGTGGCCGACCGATTGGTGCCCGTCTGGGCATCGTAATGCTTGAAATAATCCTCACAGACGGCCAGGGGATTGGGATTCCGCGAGAGCAGATGACCCGACAGACGCTTATAGTCAAAACCGTCTGCAAGCACTTCCGTCTGGGAGAAGCCCACCAGATCCGTTACTTCGCGCAACTCATAGGCCACTTCCACGCAACCCATGAGACACGCATCAAAAAGGATATATTCCAAATGGAAGGGAATGCATGCGGCGAACTCTTCCAAATCCAGTTCCAGGGTGGGGTCTCCATTGTCCATCCCGATACTCTTTACGGGAGGATCATTCCGGTCGATGGGCGGGAACAGCGGGGCCGATGTCCTCCTGCCGGGCGCACCGTGCGCAGTGGATTCAAACAGGTTTGGATTGTCGTAATAACGCGGCGGAAGCCAGCCGGAGGCGTGGGAAGAGAAGACGAGTCCATAGCGGTTTCCGGGGAAGGCCTTACTGACCTCCTCAAAGGCGTTGGACAAGTTCTCCACGGTGCTCAAAGGGTTATTTTCGCCCCATACCCGGATTGTATCCCTAACCGGAGCGCCGTTGGCATCGGCATACAGGCGGAAAAGGACAGGGGAAGTGGGAACGGAATAATTGGGCGCATACGGCTCCTGAGGCAGACGTGAAAGAACCAGCAACACCGGCTCCGTGGGAGAATTCCGCGAAGGCAGGGTGCCGGCCTCCAGGTCTGCTATATCCTCCGACAAATAGCCGGCAAGGGAATTAAAGCCGCTGGCAACGTAAATAAGCACATTCCTTACATCCGGGGAAGCAGGCTCCCGCACCGGTGCCACATAGGAAGACGTCCCCTCGCCAGCAACTTTGAAATCAAAGTTACTGTCTTTGAAACAGGCACTTACTCCTAAAAGGAGTACCAGCATCCCGATGATATGAAAGGCTCTTTGGCGCATTTACGCTTCTCTAATTATGCAAAGATAATATTTTATTTATAAATTTGCATAAACTGATATACTGCTATGAAACGTATTTCTATCATGATGATGATTGTTGGGATGGCGGCAATAATCACCGCCTGCGATGCACCCGGAAGCAAGTCCGGGGAAGAAGATTTCAAATATACCATTGACGCTTTCGCAGACCTCAAGGTCATGCGGTACCGGATTCCCGGCTGGGAAAACCTGAGCCTTCAGCAGAAGGAGTATGCCTACCACCTGGCCGAAGCCGCCAAGTACGGACGGGACATCCTCTGGGACCAGAACTGCAAGGAGAACCTCCGGATCCGTCACGCCGTGGAAGCCATCCTGGAGACGGAAGGGATTAATACGGAGAGCGCTGAATATCAGGACTTTCTGGTATATGCCAAGCGCCTTTTCTTCTCCAACGGCATGCATCATCATTATGCCGAGGACAAGTTCTTCCCGGCCTGCCCCCGGGAGTACTTCGGGAGTCTCCTGCAACAGGCCGGCGTGGAAGATGACGGCCTTCTGGAGATTATCTACAACCCGGACATCTACCCCCAGCGCCGTTCTACGGAGACCTCCGGGGACATCGTAAAACAATCGGCCGTCAATTTCTATGAAGGCGTCACCCGTGAGGAAGTGGAAAAGTACTATGCCGGCATCATCGATCCCAAGGATCCGGAGCCCATTTCCTATGGCCTCAACACCAAAGTGGTAAAGGACGCCAAAGGCAAGGTGATGGAACTGCCCTGGAAGGTGGGAGGCATCTACTCCCCCGCCCTGGAGAAGATATGCGAAGAGCTTGCAAAAGCGCGCGAAGTGGCCGAAAACAACATCCAGAAGCGTGCGCTGGGCATCCTCATAGACTATTACAACACCGGAGACCTGCGCAAATGGGACGAATTCAACATCGAATGGGTGAAAGATACGCTGGGAACGGTGGACTTCATCAACGGCTTCATTGAGGACTATAATGACCCGCTTGGCCGCAAGGCTTCCTGGGAAGGATACGTGAATATCAAGGACTTCGAGGCCTCCAAGCGTACGGAAATCCTCTCCGCCAACGCACAGTGGTTTGAGGACAACTCTCCCGTGGATCCACGCTTCAAGAAAGCCGTCGTCAAGGGCATATCGGCCAAGGTTATCAACGCAGTGTGCCTCTCGGGAGACAGCTATCCGTCCACTCCCATCGGCATCAACCTGCCCAATGCCGACTGGATCCGGAAGGAACACGGATCCAAGAGCGTTACCATCGCCAACATCACGCATACGTACGACTATGCAGCTCAGGAGCTGCCCACCAGCACCCTCACGGAATTCGCCTATAGCAAGAAGGAGATAGAGCGGTACAAGCAGTGGGGCACGGTGGCCGATGAAATCCACACGGACCTGCACGAATGCCTTGGCCACGGCTCCGGACAGCTGCTGCCGGGAGTGAGCACCACCGCCATGGGAGAGTACGCATCGGCCCTGGAAGAGGCCCGCGCAGACCTTTTCGGCCTCTATTACACGGCCGATCCCAAGATGGTGGAACTGGGCATCATGCCGGACCCGGAAGCCTATAAGGCCGAATACGACCAGTACATCCGCAACGGCCTTATGGTTCAGTTCACCCGCGTGGAGCTTGGCCGGCCCAATACGGAGGCGCATATGCAGAACCGCAAGCTCATTGCCCAGTGGTGCCTGGAAAAGGGTGCCCAGGACAAGGTGATTGAGAAGAAGGTGCGTGACGGCAAAACCTATTATGTGGTAAATGATTACGTCAAACTACGCGCCCTGTTCGCAGAGCTGCTGGCCGAAGTCCAGCGCATCAAGAGCGAAGGAGACTATGAGGCTGGCAAGGCGCTCATAGAGACCTACGCCGTTCACATTGACCCGGACCTCCACAAAGAGGTGCTGGAACGCTACAAGGCCCTGAATCTCAAACCTTACGGCGGTTTCATCAATCCGGAAATCGTCCCCGTTCTGAAAGACGGAAAGGTGGTGGATTATGAGCCCGTGTACACAGACGACTATCTGGGCCAGATGCTGCTTTATGGTAAAAAGTATGGAACCTTATAATTGTTGATTCTCCTGTAATTTCCGGGCGCTAAAAAATGCCGATGCACCCGGAAATTACAGGAGAATCACAAATAAGCAATAATGGTAAAGGATTACCGGAACTATCTTAGGCTGGAGAGAAGGCTGTCACCCAACACGGTGGCATCCTACTGCCACGATGTTTCGGGGCTCCTGGAGTATTACGGTAAAGAGCCATCGGCCATCAGCACGGAAGACATTGAGGCATACTTGGGTAAGGTATCGGCCGACGGGCTCTCCAAACGGAGCACGGCCCACCTGGTGAGTTCCCTCCGCTCCTTCTTTGACTGGTGCGTCCAGGAGGGCGAAGTAAAGGATAATCCCTGCGACAGGGTGGATGCGCCCAAACTGGGCAAATACCTCCCGTCCGTTCTTAGCGTACAGGAGGTGGAAGCCATCCTGGAATCCGTAGATCTTAAGAAAGCCTCAGGAAAACGGGACCGGGCCATCCTGGAAGTGCTGTACGGCTGCGGCCTCCGTGTGAGCGAAGCGGCCGGTCTCCGCATCTCCCACATACACCTTGACGAAGGCTTTGTGGATGTGGTGGGAAAAGGCGACAAGCAGCGGCTGGTCCCGCTGGGAGAACCCGCGGCCGATGCCATCCGGGCCTACCTGGAGGACCGCCCCATCCCCGCCTCCCGGGCTGTGGAAGACATCCTGTTCCTTAACAAGTTTGGGAAACCCCTGAGCCGCATCTCCATTTTCAAGCTGGTGAAGGATCAGGCCATGGCCGCCGGCATCCAAAAAGAGATTTCCCCCCACACCTTCCGCCATTCCTTTGCCACCCATCTTATTGAAAACGGGGCCGATCTGCGTATTGTCCAGGAAATGCTGGGGCACGAATCCATCCTTACCACAGAGCTCTATACCCATATTGACACGTCCACCTGGCACGAGAATGTGCTGGAGCACCATCCGGAACAACAAAAAAACCGGCCTTAAAAGAACTTTAAGAACCGGTTTTTTGACGTGTACTAAAACCTAAACCTATTATAAAGATGCAATAAAAAACAAAACGTTGCAGAAAAAATGAATTTTCTGCAACGTTTTTCCTAAAAATCCGGATTTCGCTTATTTGGCGGCGTCTACGGAAACTTTACGGAACTCCTTGAGGTCTTTCATAAGTTCAAGGGCATTCTTACGGGCGCGGGCGCCAGCGGCCTTGTTACCTTTGACTACCTGAGCCTCAGCGTTCTTTGCGAACTCGGCGAATTCGGCATTAATTTTTACAACAAGCTCTTTCATGTGATTAAAAATTTATTTTGGTTCGTTAATGTTTAGTCCACAAAGTTTTGTGCAAGGTAATCAAAATAAATTCAAAAAACAAAGATTTTTTCGAAAAAACTGCTTTTTATCCTGAAATAGAGCCGTTTCAGCCGTTTTCAACGTCATTTTTTGTCCGAACATTGAGAAAACTCATGGCCCGCTGCGGGCCGACGGTGGACAAATCCTTAATGCCCTGAATCACTTTTTGTGCTAATTCCGGAACCTGTTTCTTTTCATCTTCGGAAAGATGGCCCAGCACAAAATCCACCTGTCCGCCCCGGGAATAATCGTTGCCGATACCCACCCGGATCCGGATCCACTGGTCGCTTTCCAACAGCTCGGTGATGTTCTCCAGGCCATTGTGTCCGCCGGCCGATCCTCCGGTACGCATACGGAGCGTTCCAAAGGGAAGATTCAGGTCGTCGGAAACAACCACCAGACTCTCCAGCGGCAGATTGAGCTTCTGCAGCCAGTACCTGACGGCATTGCCGCTCAGGTTCATATAGGTGGAGGGCTTGAGCAGGGTGAAATGCCTACCCTTGAAAGAGACCTCAGCCACGTCTCCGTAACGTTCCGTCCGGAAAAGGACATTGGATGCCTGAGCCCAGGCATCCAATATCATAAATCCCATGTTGTGCCGGGTGGAGGCGTATTCCGCGCCTATGTTCCCCAGTCCTACAACAAGGTAGTTCATCGTCCGGTCGATTACTGTGCGGCGGCAGCCTTGGCAGCTTCCTGAGCAGCCTGCTGCATGGCACGGGTAGTCTTCACGCTGCAGATGATGGTGTTCTTGTCCGAGACAATCTGGAGACCTTCGAACTTGAGGTCGCCGGCCACCATTCTCTTGTCAAGCTCCAGCGGGGTCACATCGATATCCAGCTGGTCCGGGAGGTCCTTCATGAGGGCGCAGACCTTGAGGCTGCGGGCGCTCTGGGTGAACTTACCACCGGCCTGTACACCCACCGGGTGACCGGTAATGTTGAGCGGAATGCTGATAACGATGGGCTTCTTCTCATCCACGGCCAGGAAATCCACGTGGAGGCAGTTGTCCTCTACCGGATGCCACTGGTACTCGTGAGCGACTGCGGTGTACACCTTGCCGCCCAGCTCCAGATCCACGATGTAGGAGGCGGGAGTGTGGGTGAGACCCTTAAGCTCTTTCTCGGAAACGGTGAAAAGGACATTGTCCATGCCCAGTCCATACAGGTTGCAGGGAACCAAACCCTGACGACGGAAGGCCTTGAGAACGGCCTTGTTGCCCTTGGTGCGAATTTCGCCCTTAAGTGCAAAATGCTTCATTGTTGTTAAAGTTTAAAATGTGTTACTCAGTGCTCTGTTTCAAGCACCCCATTGCACCAAAAAACCCTTGCGGCTTTTTAAGCGCGCAAAGATAAGAAGTTTTTTCCTAACCGCAAAATAAACTTATAATCCTGCATTTTCAATAATAATATCATTAACTTTGTACGAATCAAAGGAAAAAGTGCTTATGCGCCTCAAAGGGATACGGTTCTTAGGGCTCATGCTCATATTGCTGCTGGCTGCCTGCCAAAAACAGGAGCAGCCTCCCCGCAATGTGCTTCTGCTGTATTCGGCCGGCTTCAACGACCTTTCCAATTATCTGCTGAACAACCTTTCTTCCTTGGAAGAAGGCCAGCTCCCGGAAAAGTCATACTCCACTTCCAACGACGTATTGCTGGTTTATTCCCGTCAACCGGTCAAGTACAAAGACTTTTCCACAAAAACGCCTTCCTACCTCATCCGCTTCTATGCCGACAAAAACGGCAGCCCGCGCCGGGACACCCTGAAGACCTGGAATGAGGAATGCGCCGCCGCCTCCAGGCAAACCATGCAGGAGGTGTTCCGCTATGTAAAGCAGGAATTCCCCGCACAGAGCGTCGGGGCCGTTTTCTCTTCGCATTCCACCGGATGGCTTCCTGCCGAATACTATTGGGACCCCGTCCTTTACGAGAGTAAACACGCCGGAGAGATTGCCGGCACGTCCACTTCCCCTTCATTCAGGAGCAGGCGTCTCCCTTCGCAGGAAGTATTCCCTCCCATTGAAAGCTTTCCTCCCGTCAAAAGCATCGGACAGGACAACTATGGGTCGGGAATCATAGAAATGGAGTTGCGGGATTTTGCCGATGCCATCCCCTACAAACTGGACTATCTTCTCATTGACGCCTGTCTGGCCGGCGGCGTGGAACTGGCCTATGCCCTACGCGGAAAGGCCGATATCGTGGGCTTCTCCCCGGCAGAGGTGATAGCCGAAGGATTCAATTACAGGACCCTTACCCGTCACCTGCTCCAGGAAAAGCCGGATCCGGTGGCCGTTTGCCGGGATTATTATGAGTATTACAATATCCAGGACAACTCGTACCGCTCCGCCACCATCTCCGTTGTGGACACCCGTTCCCTGGAGCCCCTCACCCAACTTTGCAGGACGCTTTTTGAAAAATACCGTACGCAAATCTCCCAACTGGACGGCAATGACATACAGGGGTATTTCCGTTTCAACCGCCACTATTTCTATGACCTGAAGGATATCCTCATCCATGCCGGCATAGATGCCGAAGAAAAGTCCGCCCTGGAATCCGCTTTGAACGCTTGCCTGCTTTACAAGGCGGCCACCCCCAGCTTCATTTCCTTTGACATCAAAACGTACTCCGGTCTCTCCATGTACCTCCCGTCCCAGGGAACACCCCTGCTGGACAAGCATTACCGCACCAACATATCCTGGAACCAAGCCACCGGCCTTCTGGAATAAAGCACCGTGAAACAGCAGAAATAAAAATGGTCCCGCAAGAATGACTTGCAGGACCGTTATTGAATGATGGGGATGACTAGAAGGACGTTGCGATGCCCAGGAAGTCATCGGCCTTGAGGGCGGCGCCGCCGATGAGGCCGCCGTCAATGTCCTTTTCGGCAAAGAGCTCCTTGGCGTTGGAGGGTTTGCAGGAACCGCCGTAAAGGATGGTCATGTCGTCGGCCACCTTGGGACCGAATTTGGCCTCGATGACGTTGCGGATGCAGGCGTGGATCTCCTCGGCCTGGGCGGCAGTGGCGGTCTTGCCGGTGCCGATGGCCCATACGGGCTCGTAGGCGATGACGATGTTCTTCATATCCTCGGCCGTGAAGTTGTAGAGGACGGCCTTGGTCTGCTCCGTTACTACGTCGAAATGCTTGCCAGCCTCACGCTCGTCCAGATTCTCACCCACGCAGAGGATCACCTTCAGACCGGCGGCAAGGGCCAGCTGGGTCTTTACAACCAGTTTCTCGTCCGTCTCACCATAATACTGACGGCGCTCGCTGTGACCCAGGATGGTGTACTCACAGCCGATGGAAGTGAGCATATTAACGGCCACTTCACCGGTGTACGCACCTTTCTCGTGGTCTGCGCAGTTCTGGGCGCTGAGCTTAACCTTGGAACCCTTCAGGGCCTCGGCCACAAGGGCCAGGTGCGTAAACGGCGGAGCCACTACAAGTTCTACATTGGCAGGAAGATCCTTTGCCTTCTCTACAACAGCCTTTGCCAGTTCTACACCTTCGGGAACAGTGGTATTCATTTTCCAGTTCCCGGCTACAATAAATTTTCTCATCTAACTAACTATTTATTTAACAGAAATTACAGCCGATGCGATGGAATTGAGTTTCACATCTACGGAGTCTGCCCGGGAGGCCAGGATGCAAGGAACCTTGGTGCCCACCAGGAAACCGGCCTGGCGTACGCCCACGGCCAGCTTGGAATTGGTCTTCCAAAACACGTTGGCGCTCTCGATATTGGGGAACAGCATGCAGTCTGCGTCTCCGGCCACGGGGCTCTGGAGTTTCTTGATCTGGACTGCCTCCTGGTCTATGGCCACATCCAGGGCAAGCGGGCCGTCGCCGATGGCCTTGATCTGGCCACGGTCGCACATCTTGGCCAGCATGGCGGCCTCTATGCAGGCGGGCATGCTGTCCAGCATCTGCTCCGAAGCGGCGATGAAGGCAATCTTGGGCATGGCGATGCCGAAGGAACGGGCGATACCGGTCACGAAGCCGGCCAGCTTCACCTTCTGACGGAAGTCCGGCTGCGGGATCACGGCCATGTCCGTGATGAACATGAGCTTGTGGTAATTGGGATTCTCTATTACACCCACATGGCTCAGGAGCCCCTTAGGAGGCAGCAGGCCAACTTCCTTGTTTAGGATGGCGCGCAGGAACTTGTCCGTGGAGCAGAGGCCCTTCATGAGCACGTCTCCCTCTCCGTCGTGGACCATGCGCACAGCCTCGGCCACAGCCTTCAGTTCGTCCTTCACATCCACAATCTCAAACTTGGAAATGTCAATCTTGCATTCCTCGCAGACCTTGACAATGAGGTCCTTGTCGCCCACCAGGGCCACTTTCACAAAGCCCATGTCGCTGGCCAGGGAAGCGGCCTCGATGGTATGGCTGTCCACGCCCCAGGCGGCAACCATCTTCTTGCAAATGCCTTTTGCCTTTAGTTCGGCAAACAGATCGTTGAAATTGGTAATCATGGTTTATTCTTGGTTTTCAAGTACTAAATGCATAGTGTCGCGGGCAATCACCAGCTCCTCGTTGGTGCAGATGAGGGCGGCCTTCACAGCGGAATCCTCCGTGGTGATGATGGTATCCTCTCCGGAAGCCACGTTAGCCTCGTAGTCCACCTTGAGGCCCAGATAGGCGAAGTTCTCCAGTACGCGGCGGCGCAGGCGGCTGTTATGCTCGCCGATACCGCCGGTGAACACAATGAGGTCCACACCGTTCATGGCAGCCACATAAGAGCCGATGTTCTTGATGATGTCGTACGTGAACTTCTTGAACACCAGCTTGGCCTTGGGGTCTCCGCCGTTGGCCAGGTCGTTGAGTTCACGGGCATCCGAAGTTTTGGTGGAAACACCCAGGAAGCCGGATTTGCGGTTGAGGATGTTGGTCATCTCGTCCGGGCTCACACCCAGCTTCTTCTCCAGATAGAGGACGGCGTTGGCATCGATGTTACCCACGCGGGTGCCCATAATCATGCCCTCCAGCGGAGTGAAGCCCATGGACGTGTCCACGCACTTGCCGTTCTGGATGGCGCAGATGGAACTGCCAGCGCCCAAGTGGCAGGTGATGATCTTGGAGTTGTTCACGTCCAGGCCGGCCAACTTGGCGCCCACACCCGCCACGAACTGGTGGGAGGTGCCGTGGGCACCGTAACGGCGCACGCGGTATTTCTCGTAATACTCGTACGGAAGACCATACATGTATGCGTAAGGCGGCATGGTCTGGTGGAAAGCCGTGTCGAAGGTTACCACCTGAGGCACGGAAGGCAGCACTTCCTGCATGGCGTGGATGCCCAGCAGGTGGGCCGGATTGTGCAGCGGGGCGAAATCGGCACAGAAGGCGATCTTGTCCAGCACATCGTCGTTCACCAGGACGGAACCTGCGAAGAAATCTCCACCCTGCACGATGCGGTGACCCACCGCCTCAATGTCTTCCAGGGACTCCAGCACACCCGTTTCCTTGTCCGTAAGGGCCGCCAGGATGAGCTGCATGCCCACCTTATGGTCCGGGATGGGAACATCTTTCACAATCTTCTCCTTTCCGGCAGGAGCGTACTGAAGGATACCGGCAGGCAGGCCGATTTTTTCTGCGATACCTTTGGCGATAACGTCATAGACGTCGTCGTTTTTCATGTCCAGAAGCTGATACTTGATGGAGGAGCTTCCGCAGTTAATTACGAGAATGATCATACTCTATGGGTAGTGTAAAAATATTTCTTCTATATCCATGCAAAGATAATAAATTATTATGTAATTTCGTAAAAAATGGCAGAGGCGAAAAGCATAGAAGCGATTTCCCTTACTTTTACCGTAGGGGCACTGGTGGGAGTGACTGTTTCCGGCGGGCAGGGCTGGGTGGTGGCATCCGCATTAGGGCTTGCTGTGTTGCCCGTACTCCTGCAGCGGAAACTCCTGGAATGGCCGGAGCCGGTCTCCGTCTCCGTGCTCCTGCTGGCCTTTTTGCTGCTGGGATTCTGCTCGGCCGGCCTGGCCTCCCTCCCTTATGCCACCACTTCCCCGATTTCGGCCCCCTGGATCCTGGAAGCCGGGGAAAGGTTGAAGGCGCACATTGCCGGGATTCCCTTCCCCTCGGAAGGGACGGCGCCCCTCCTCACGGCCCTTCTCACGGGAGACCGCTCGGGACTGGCGCGGGAAACCGTATCGGCCTTCCGGGAAAGCGGAGCTTCCCACATCCTGGCCCTCTCCGGCCTCCACCTGGGTATCATCTACGTCCTCTTGGACCGGCTCACCCGGGTGGCGGGACAGACGCCCCCGGCCCGGTATCTCCGCTTTGGGGCCATCGTGTTTTCCGCCGGCTTTTTCACCCTTATGACCGGAGCCTCGCCTTCCCTGGTCCGGGCCTTCCTGTTCATCCTCATCAATGAAATCCTCCGGCTCACGGGAAGGCCCAGGAAAGCCTCCCGGGTGCTCTGCCTGGCCCTTTTGGTGCAGTTGGTACTGGATCCGTCGGCCATCAGCAGCGTGGGCTTCCAGCTTTCCTATCTGGCCATGGCCGGCATCTTCCTGGTATACCCGTCGCTGGAGGCCTGGTATCCCCCGTCTCCCGCCTGGGACCCCTTCCGGCGCATCTGGAAAGCCGCCGCCCTAAGCATCAGCTGCCAGCTGTTCACCGGGCCACTGGCCTGGTGGCGTTTCCACAGCTTTCCCCGCCATTTCCTCCTTACCAACCTGCTGGCCCTGCCGCTCACCACGGCCCTCATGACCTCGGCGGTCCTTACGGTGGCACTGTGCGCCATCGGCCTGTGTCCGCCTGTCTTGATAAACATAACGGACGCCCTCTGCAATTGGCTGCAAAGGGCACTGGAAATTATTGCTACAATGTAATTTACTCTCTAATCCGGAAGCCCGGGGAGCCCCACTCCTGCATGGTCCCGTCCGGAGTGGAATACACCAGCCAGGCCTCCAGGGAGGGATCCTCCAGCACCAGCTTCCGGGCATCCTCCAGTCCCACCACCATGCACCAGGTGGCCACTGCATCGGCCACGCCGGCGCCTTCCGAGGATATCACGGTGGCACTTAGGAGATTATGCTGCACAGGATAGCCGCTCACCGGATCTATGGTGTGAGCGTATTTTCGGCCATCCTTAACGTAGTATTTGCGGTAATTGCCGGAAGTGACCACACCGGCGGGTTTTCCCTCCGAAAGCCAGACG
This sequence comes from Bacteroidales bacterium, assembly GCA_024683255.1. The sequence goes on from JAIKYL010000162.1 coordinate 12,349, forward strand.
CCCGTAAGTCCTTCGTCCCCTATCACGGAGTCCTCTTCCCGGTCCACCGGACGGTCCATTCCAACGGCCCAGGGTTGGCCGGAAGGGTTTAGGCCGTCGCACCATATTTCGCCGATATCCACCAGCATGTCCTTCACGCCCAGCGAATACAGGTAACGGGCGATGATGTCGCAGCTGCAACCCTGCGCAACCGCATTGAAATTGAGGCGCGGGAAACCCAGACCGGCGGGGTCCAGCACTCCGTCCTCCAGGGGCAGCTGAGAAGGGAGCTTTCCCATTCCGCACTGTTCACGAAGCTCGGCTACTTCCTCATCCGTGGGCATGGTCCCTTCCCGGAAGCCGAAGCCCCAGGCATCGAAAAGCGGCCCCGCAGCGCAGTCCACGGCCCCGCCGGAGCGCTGCCACATGCGATACGCGAAGTCATACATCTCCAGAAAAAGGGCATTGGGACGGATGGGCTCACCGGCATTGAAACGGGAAAGCTGCGAAAGCTTGTTATAGCCGGACAAGGTGGTATCTATCTGGACCAGCAGCGCATCTATGCTGTCCCGGACCGTCTCCGGACTCACCTGCACTCCTGCAATGTTCAGTTTTACGGTATAGGTCCCCCCCTGTGCCTGGCCGGACACCTGGATATAATGGCCGGAACGGGAGCAGGAAAGTGCCAATAAAAGGGCAAACAACGGAAGGAGATGCTTCATAATGGCAAGAAATTTGTGTAAATTTAACAAAAAATAGCGATATTTGTGAATTCTGTATAGAAAAGTATGAAAAAAACCATAGCATATATAGCTGTCCTTCTGGCAATGGGCCTGGCTTTTTCCTGTAAGAAAGACGACGATAGCGCCACCACGCCCAGCCTCCAGGGCCTGGACATTTCGGAAACGCCCGTCCCCTATGTAGCGCCCGGAACAACCGTGGCCTTCAAGGCCGATGTTTCCTACATCTACACCTCGGACGACAGTACGCCGGAGGAGGCCATCGGACTTTACTGGGTGGTCACCCAGGATTCCAACACGCTTCTTCGGGACACCACTTCCCGCGACATCAAGGTGTCCAATCCGGAATTCACCTATACCCCGCTGGATCTGGGTTCACTTACCGTCACCTGCTACGCCTATTCCAAAGGCTACACCAACGCTTCCGTGAGCGTTGCTTTCGCAGCCATAGACCCGGACAATTCCCTCACCGGCCTGGAAGGCACAACCACGCTAATTGACGGAAACAAATACTTCGTTACCGATATTAACGGCACCACCTGGCTAACCAGCAACCTGTATAACACCAAAAGCGGTATCTCCTTCTACCTCTCGGACGTAACGGACAAACTCCTTGGGCGCTATTATACCTGGGAGGAAGCCATGTCGGCCTGTCCGGAAGGATGGACCCTGCCCACCGCGGAGCAGTGGGACGCCCTGGGTTCCAACGCCTGTGACCTCATGGTGGACGCCGCCATGCTGGAAGTACAGATGTGGCCTTACTGGCCGGGTATGGACATTACCAACGCCAAGAAATTCAACGCCATTCCCGCCGGCTACGTGGACCGCAGCGGTGGAGACGACAATGTGCAGGGATTCATGGACTACGCCATCTTCTGGACGGCTACGGAGGCCGATGATTCCTCGCTGGCCCAGTACCGTTATATCTATTCGGACACCAATGCCGTACAGAAAGGAAACGGCGGTAAAACGTCGCTGGCCTTAAGTGTGCGCTGCGTAAAAAAATAAGACCCGCGTCTAACGCAGGTCTGTCACCAGATAGTCCTTGGGAAGCGATTTCTCCTCCAAAGAGAAGTCGCTTTTTCCTTTTGGATCTTCAAATACAATGTCTTTCAGGAAGAAACGTGCGCGGGTGGTGTTGTCCATAACCAGGGTAACGTCCAGGAAATCCTTTCCGCTGGCATTGACAACCAGATCTTGAGCATAATCGGCATAATGGCCGATGAGAAGGGCCGGATTGGCAGTCACATCCTCTTTCTGGACGGTTTCCACCACGGCCTCCCGGGCTTCGTCGTCCAGGGTCCAGCGGGTGATTCCGTCACTGATGATCCTGAGGCCCAGGGCATCCAGCCGGAAAGCGTTGTCTTCCACTTCCAGGTTGCCGGCAGTCACCTCCGAGAATTCACCGCCGTCCTTGGATACGCTGTATGTATACCGACACTGCACGCGGTGTCCCGGCACCTTTTCCAGGAGCGGGATGCGCGTCTGAGCCACTGCGCCCAGGCAGGCGGCCAGAAAGGCCAGGGAAAGCAGGATTCTTTTCATTTCAATTACGCCATAAAGTGCTTTAGGATCTCTTCCAGCTCATTGAGGTCTTTTACCAGGACCTCCCTCGGCTTGGCTCCGTTCTGCGGACCCACTATGCCGGCGGCCTCCAGCTGATCCATCACTCTACCTGCCTTTGCATATCCCATGCCAAGACGGCGCTGCAGGTCTGAAGTGGAGCCCCGCTGGTTGATGACAATCATCTTGGCGGCTTCCTCGAACCGCTCGTCCAGGGCCTTCATGTCCACCATGCCGCCGCCGGAGGCATCGTCTCCCTCGGGAGCGGGAGGCTCCGGAAGATAAAATGGTGTATTGTAACTCTTTTGATATCCAATCTGGTCTCCCACCGCCTGGGTGAGAGAAACAATCTCGTCATTGCCGATGAAGGCGCACTGCACCCGTTCCATCTCCACGCCGCTGTACAGGAGCATGTCTCCCCGGCCGATGAGCTTATCGGCACCCGGCTGGTCCAGGATGGTGGCCGAGTCTATGCGGGAAGTGACGCGGAAAGCGATACGCATGGGGAAGTTGGCCTTGATGAGGCCGGTGATCACGTCCACGGTGGGACGCTGGGTGGCCAGGATCACGTGCAGGCCAGCCGCACGGCCCTTCTGGGCCAGGCGGATGACGGAAGTGGTAATGCAGCGGGCCAGGGCCTTGGATTCCGGACCGGCGCCCACGGACATGGTAAGATCGGCATACTCATCCACCACCACCACAATATACGGGAGGAAATGATGTCCCTGGTCCGGGCGCAGGCGGCGTTCCTTGTATTTGGCGTTATACAGCTTGACGTTGTTCACCATGGCCTGGGAAAGCAACTCGTAGCGGGCGTCCATCTCTACGCACAGGCTCTGCAGTACGGCGGCTGCGTCTTTGGCGTTCTTCACGATGGCGCGGTCCTTCTCTTCCTGCTCGCTGGTGGAATTGGGCAGCACCGCCAGGTAATGGTGCAGCAGACGTCCGTACGGGGTAAATTCCACCATCTTGGGATCCACGAACACGAACTTGAGCTCCGACGGGTGTTTGGAATACAGCAGCGAAGCCACAATCACATTAAGGCCCACGGACTTACCCTGCTTGGTGGCACCGGCAACCAAAAGATGCGGCGCATCGGCCAGGTCGAAGACCTTCACTTCCTGCGAGATGGTATAGCCGATGGCCACGGGCAGCTCCGCCTTGGACTCCCGGAAAGCCGGGCTGTTGAGGAGGGCCTTGAGCGGCACGATGGAGGCCTTGTCGTTGGCCACCTCGATACCTACGGAGTCCGAAAGGGTGGTAATACGCACGCCCTTGGCGTTAAGCGAAATGCCGATGTCTTCCTGCAGCTGCTTGATGGCCGATATCTTTACGCCGGGAGCGGGATATACCTTATACAGGGTAACGGTGGGACCCACCACTGCCGTGACATCCCGTACCTGGATCTTGTAGCTGGCCAGGGTTGCGCGGATCTTGTTGTTGTTGCGGTTTAACTCGTCCTGCGAAACCTCGTGCCGGGCATTGGCATAGTCTCCCAGGATGGAAATGTCCGGAAGGCGGTACTTGGGAAGTCCGTCCGGCGGGTCCAGGCGGTTGTCTATGGGCGGGAGCGGTTCCTTCACTTCCTCCTCCAGGGAATTGTCCGTAACCACTTCGAACTTGCCCTCTCCCTCCTGTTCCGGCTGTACCACGACGGTCTTACGCTTGCGGGGAACCTTGGGAGTCTCTTCCTGCTCCGTTTCCTCCTCTCCGGAGAGGGAGCTTACAAAGGCCGGGGTAACTACCGGCGTCTCCTCCACAATATCCTGTACAGGTTCCACCACAGGTTCTTCCTCCGGAATATCCGTTTCCTGTCCAGGTTCCTGTTTCTTTCCCATGAGGAAATTGGAGAAACGGCTGCTGAGGCAATAAAGCCATACACAGAGAAGGGCCAGGAGAACGAGGCCGCCGATGAGTTCTCCCACATGCCGGAGTACCCAGTCTACCAGCGCACCGCCGGCCCGGCCTCCAAGGCCGCTGCCGAACACATAGCCCAGGCCAAAGATGTCTCC
>JAIKYL010000195.1 GCA_024683255.1 Bacteroidales bacterium
GGCTGGGCCACGCCCAGGGAATCCACAACATACATAATTTCTTCTTTCATGGCAAAACGTTTTTTGGTTTGTTGCTGCAAAGTTACGGCAAGAGGGAGGATTTTTCCAAAGTTGAAACCCACTGCCGGCCTGTCAAAACCCACTGCAGGGCTTTTGGGCTTGCATTCGAAAAGGTTTTTGCCTATTTTTGTGCTGAAATGAGAATCGCTTTGCGCATAGGATACTGGCTTTTCGCCATCGCCCTTCTGGCCGCCATCCTGGTGAGCCTGGACTACACGTTGTCCCAGGCGGTGCTCATCGGCCTGGTGTTCTGCCCCTGCGCACTGGCGCTGGAGTATCTGATGCCCAAGGCAACCAGGCCTGTGGACAAGGTGTATCTTTCCCTGGCCGTGCTGGTGTCCATCATACTGCTCATCCTGGTGCTGCATCAGTATGTGTGGACCACCCTTACCCAGTACGGCGTTCACCAGCCGCAGAAGAGCGTTTCGCCGATGCTCATCAACCCGGCCTTCCTGGGCCTCATCCTCACGGCACTTTCCATCGGCGATTATTACTGGGCCCAATGGATTTCCCGGCGCTTCAAAGCCAGGGACCGCAGCATCACCTTTTTCTCCGAACGTCGGAGCGTGACGCTGCCCCTTGCCGATATCCTTTATATTGAATCCAACGACACGGAAGTGCGCATTGTCACCGCTTCCGGTGAATCCTTCCGCAACAAGACCGGCATCAGCCAGTGGGAGAATCTCCTGGGCGAGGGCTTCCTCCGCATTCACCGTTCTTACCTGGTACGCGCCGATGCAGCCACGCTCATATCGGCCGATACGGTAAGTGTGGGCAAAGTTCAATTACCTGTCTCCCGCAAATACAGGGACAGGGTTCAAAAGTTGAGGACAGAGTTTCCCTCCGGATCGTCCACCAGTACCTGCAGATAGCCGTTGAAGGCGGGGATTTGCAGAGTTTTTCCATCGGCCGATTGCTCCGGACCCCGGTAGGACGGGTCTCCGTTGCCGGCACCCAGGATTCGGCCGTTGCCTTCCAGCTTCAGCGAGACCATCGGGCATGCGTCCGGCACGGTGCGGCCTTTGGCATCGGCCACGCGGATGGTCCAGACGGAGAGGCGGCCCACCCGTTCCACGGTGGCTTCCAACTGAGCGGCAGGGCCGGTGGTTTCCAGCACTTCCCTTAACACGCGCTTGCCTTTCACATAGCCTTCGGCCACAACCTTTCCGGGCCGATAGGTGGCTTTCCAGGACAGATGTCCGTCCCGGGGCATGGCTTTGCGTCCCATACGCCGGCCGTTCACCGTAAGCTGGACCTCTTCGCAGTTGGAATATACCCAGATGTCCACCTCCTCTCCTTCATGGCCGGAGAGATTCCAGTTCGGAAGTACGTGCAGCACAGGCTCCTGCGTCCACCAGGACTGCAGATACCAGGCCTCGTCCTTCCAGAAACCGCAGTAGTCCAGGATGCCGAATTCCGAGCTCACGGCGGGATAGCTCAAGGGGTTGGGTTCTCCTCTGTAGTCAAAGCCCGTCCAGTAGAACAGACCCCCGGTCCAGGGATTGTCATGGTAGAACTTCCAGCCGCGCTCAATCACATTCTCATATTCGTGGGTGCGGTTGATGGCGGGCATCCGGCCCTCCTCCGGGTAATAGATGCCGCGCGTCCCGCAGCCGGTGGTTTCCTCGGAACCGTATATGGGCCATTCGGGGCGACGGGCATGCCGGTTTTCCACATCGTTCTGGACAATGTAATTGTATCCGTGCACCTGGAGCCCCTCTATGAGCGCTGCACCCCCGGCGTTACCGGCCGTAGTCTGGCGGGAGGGATCCAACTGATGAACAAAGTTCTGCATCTGCAGCACGATGGCTATACCCCGGACATCGTTCTCCAGCCCCCATTCCTCGTTGCCCATGCTCCAGAGGATCACGGAAGGATGCTCCCGGCCCCAGCGGACCATGTTCTCCAGTTCCCTCCGGTGATGGTCGTTGATGCCCATCAGGCGGTTTTCGTCAATTACCAAAATGCCCAGGCGGTCGCAAATATCCAGGAGGGCCGGAGCGGCTGGATTGTGGCTGCAGCGGATGGCGTTCACGCCCAGCTTCTGCAGCTGGCGGAGCCTCCACTCGTAGAGTTCATCCGTGATGGCGGCGCCCACGCCGGCGTGATCCTGGTGCAGGTTCACCCCCTTGAGGATGAGTTTCTCTCCGTTGAGGAGAAAGCCTTCATCGGCTGTGAAGCGGGCGGTCCTCAGGCCCACAGGCGTACGGTAAACATCTTCTCCTATAGTGGTTTCCAGGGTATACAGGTACGGATCCTCCGGGCTCCAGAGATGCGGACTTTCAATGGGTGTCTGGATGGGGGCGAACTGCCGGCTCTGCCCCTGGGGCGGCAGATTGATGATCACTTTGTGGCTCCATACAGGGGTGCCGTCTTCATCCAAAAGCCGGAAGAAGATATTCTCGATATGCCTTTCCAATCCACTATTCTCCAGTTCTATGTTCACCTGCAGCATGCTGCCGGTCCAGTAGGTCCAGATGCCGCCAGACAGGGGATGGATGGGCCCCGTCTCTTCCAGCCATACGTCCCGGTAGATGCCGGCGCCTTCATAGAACCAGCCTTCCTCCAGGGTGGCATCGGCCCGTACGCATATCACGTTTTCCTTGCTAAAATCTAAGTACGGCGTTATGTCATAGGTCTGGACGGCATACCCGCTGGGCTCCTTTCCCAACCAGAAGCCGTTGAACCATACATCGGCACTGCGAAAGATGCCGTCGAAGCGCAGGCGGAAATGCCTTCCCGCCTTTTCCGGGTCGATGGAGAGTGTCCGCCGATACCATCCCACACTGGTCTCCGGGTACTTGTATCCCACCGTCTTGTAGCCGTGCGAGTGGCTGGCTTCCGTCGCATATGGCAGGGCGGCCACCCAGTCGTGCGGAAGCGTTACGGGAGTCCAGGCACTGTCGTCGAACTCCTCCGTATAGGGACCGGTATTGTGGATGGAATGGGCCTTGGTGAGGTAATTGAAATACTCCGTTCCCGCCCCGAAATCCTTTTCCGGAGAGGCGGCGTTGCCGAAGGAGAACTTCCAGCCCTCATTGAGGCTGGTGGTTTGGGCGGCGGCGCTCCAGCAGAGGACAGCGGCGGCCAGGGACAGGATTATTCTTCTCATACTGACAAATATACCAATAAATACGCAGAAAATCATTATCTTTGCGGACTGAATTACAATTTGCTATGGCAGAGAATACGCTGTTGGAGAAGGTGTTGAGCCTTCAGGATAAATACAAAAAGCTGGAAGCGCAGTTGGCAGACCCGGAGGTCATTGCCGACATGAAGAAGTTTGTCCAGCTCAATAAGGACTACAAGGAGCTGCAGCCCATCATCGCCGCCGGCCTGGAATACAAGAGGTTGGTGGAGGAGCTCTCGCAGGCCAAGGACATCCTCATGAACGAAAAGGACGAGGATCTCAAGGAAATGGCCAGGGAAGAGATTGCGGACATTGAGCCCAGGCTCCCGGAAATGGAGCAGAATATCAAGCTCCTCCTCATTCCGGCCGATCCGGACGACAGCAAGAACGCCATGGTGGAAATCCGTGGCGGCACCGGCGGCGACGAAGCCGCCATCTTTGCCGGAGACCTCTTCCGCATGTACCAGCACTTCGCGGAACGCCGCGGCTGGAAACTGGAAATCACGGACCAGGCTCCCGGCACCTCCGGCGGTTACAAGCAAATTGTTTTCAAGCTCTCCAGCACCCAGGACGGCGTTTACGGCGTAATGAAGTACGAATCCGGCGTGCACCGCGTCCAGCGCGTTCCGCAGACGGAAACCCAGGGCCGCATCCAGACATCGGCCGCCTCCGTGGCCGTTTTCCCCGAAGCCGGAGAATTTGATATCGAGCTCAATCCGGCCGATATCCGCAAGGACCTCTTCTGCGCATCCGGTCCCGGCGGTCAGGGCGTTAACACCACTTATTCGGCCGTCCGTCTCACCCACATCCCTTCGGGTATCGTGGTCCAGTGCCAGGAAGAGCGCTCCCAGCTCAAGAACCTGGACCGTGCCATGGAAGAGCTCCGTACCCGCCTGTACAATATGGAGCACCAGAAATACCTGGACGGTATTGCCGCCAAGCGCAAAACCATGGTTTCCACCGGAGACCGCAGCGCCAAGATCCGTACGTACAATTACCCGCAGGGCCGCGTAACGGACCACCGTATTGGCTGGAGCATGTACAATCTGCCCGTCTTTATGGACGGTGACATCCAGGAGTGCATTGATCAGCTGCAAATTGCAGAAAACGCAGAACGCCTTAAAGAAGCCGGGGAGGAAGCATAATATGAAAGAAAGGAAAGAAGAGGGCCTGCACGCCCTTGGCAGCCATGCCGTTTACACCCAGTCCTACGACTTTACCGTCCTGGAAACCTTTGAGAACCAACATCCCGGCAACGACTACTGGGTCCGCTTCAACTGCCCGGAATTCACCACGCTCTGCCCCATCACGGGTCAGCCGGACTTTGCGGAAATCCGCATCAGCTACATCCCGGACCTGCGTATGGTGGAATCCAAGAGCCTCAAGCTGTATCTGTTCGGTTTCCGCAACAAGGGAGACTTCCACGAGGATGTGGTGAACGTGATCATGAAAGACCTCATCCGTCTCATGGATCCCAAGTACATTGAGGTAACGGGATTCTTCGTCCCCCGCGGCGGCATCTCCATCCATCCCTACGTCAACTACGGCCGCCCCGGCACCAAATGGGAGCAGCTGGCGTGGGATCGCCTGGCCAAACACGAATAGCCTTGTTATTTCGGCACCGCCGCCAGGGTAATCTGAGCCTGGGCGCAGCGTTTACCGGAAACTGAAAGGGCGGCCTCACAGACGTAGAGGCTGCCTTTTTGTTCTATAAGGGTACAGGTAATCTCACATTCATCCCCGGGATGGACGCTGCCGCGGAACTTGACACCGTCAAGGCCGCGGTACATTACCAGATTCTGGGCAAATGCTTCCGGAAACAACTGGCAACAGGCCTGGGCCATGATTTCACAGAGGATTACGCCCGGAACGATGGGGTTGCCCGGAAAGTGCCCCTGGCAGAACCACGGGTCTTCCGGAATGCGGTAGCGGGCGCGGGCGCTGCCATCGGCCTCCAGGGAGGTGCTGTCCAAAAGCAGCATGGGCTCCCGGTGGGGGAGTATCTGTTTGATTTCTTCTAGCGTCATCCCTTATAAGGCCTGAAGGCGATGCAGGCATTGTGTCCGCCGAAGCCGAAGGAATCCGAGATACCCAGGGTGAGATCCGTCTTCACGGCCACATTGGGCGTATAGTCCAAGTCGCATTCCGGGTCCGGGCAGTCCAGGTTGATGGTGGGCGGGCAGATGCCTTCCTTGAGGGCCATCACCGTGGCGATGGCTTCCGCCGCGCCGGCGGCACCGAACATGTGACCGGTCATGGACTTGGTGGAGGAGATGTGGGCCTTGTAGGCATAGTCTCCCAGGGCCACCTTGTAGGCCAGGGTTTCGGCCACGTCGTTGAGCTTGGTGCCCGTTCCGTGGGCGTTGATATAGAGATTGTCCTTGGATGCGTCGAAGCCGGCTTCCGCGAGGGCGTCCCGGATGGACTGGGCCTGGGTGCTGCCGTCCGGACGGGGGGCAGTGGCGTGGAAGGCGTCGCAGGTATTGCCGTAACCTACCATTTCTCCGTAGATGGTGGCACCGCGCTCCAGGGCGTGGTCCAGGGATTCCAGGATGAGTACGGCGGCGCCGTCACCCATCACGAAGCCCTGGCGGTTGGCGTTGAAGGGAAGGGAAGAATAGGCGGGATCCGTGGCCCGGGTAAGGGCCTTGGCGTTGAAGAAACCCGCCACGCCGATGGGAATGGAGGCATGCTCCGCACCGCCGGCGATAATGGCATCGGCATAACCGTGCCTGATGGCGCGGAAGGCTTCGCCGATGCAGTGGGAGGAGGTGGCGCAGGCCGTCACGATGTCCAGGCATGGGCCTTTGGCCTGGTGCTTGATGGCAATGTGACCGGCGGCGATGTTGGAGATCATGGTGGCAATGAACAGCGGGGAAATCCACTGTCCGGAGGGGTCATCAATCATCTTGAGCGTCTCGCGGTACTGCACCTCGAAGCCGCCGATGCCGGAGCCCACATATACACCCAGCCGAAAAGGATCTATATTGGCGCCTTCTCCATCGGACAGGAGCCCGGACTGTTTCATGGCCTGCCAGGCGGCAGCCATGGCATAAAGGGTGAAGTTGTCCTGCTTGCGGATGAAAGGCTTGTCCATGCCGAACTGTTCGGCATCAAAGTCCTGCACCTTGCCGGCGAACGTAACGGGCATATCCTTGAAGGCTTCCACGTGATGGATGCCGCACACACCGTTAATTAGGTTCTTCCAAAAAGTCTCCAGATCCTGGCCGATGCAGGAAATCACACCCATGCCGGTAACAACCACTCTCTTGGGTTCCATAATCTATTCTCCTATCAAATCTTTTGCACCGGAGAGCAGTTTTTCCGCTCCGCCGATGATGTCGTTTACAATTTCTGCCGCCGTCTCTTCCCTGCGGATGAGACCGGCCACTTCGCCTGCTAGGAAACTGCCGCCGGCAAAGTCTCCGTCGAAGACCGCCTTCTGAAGGGATCCTGTGCCGAAGGCCCTTATTTCATCGGCCTTGACGGCGGGGTCCGCCTCCATCTGGGCGAATTTCCTGGTAAAGGGCGTCTTTAGGGCCCTTACTGCGTCTCCCAGGCTTTTGCCCGTGACCATGGTTCCCAGATCACCGGCCTTGATGAGGCGCTCCTTATAGGTGGGGTGCACCTTGCATTCGCGGGCCACCAGGAAGCGGGTTCCCACCTGTACCCCGCAGGCTCCCAGCATGAAGGCCGCCGCAGCGCTGCGTCCGTCATAGATACCGCCGGCCGCCAGGACCGGAATATCCACGGCATCCACCACCTGCGGCACCAGTGCCAGGGTGTGGAGGTCCCCGATGTGACCGCCCGATTCGGCCCCTTCCGCAATCACGGCTGTTGCGCCCAGCTCCTGTACTTTGAGGGCATAGGCCACGGAGGCAATCACAGGGATGACCTTGATGCCGGCCGCCTTCCATTTCTCCATATACGGGGCCGGGGAGCCGGCGCCCGTGGTTACCACGCCCACGCCTTCTTCCACCACCACATCGGCCATTTCCGCGGCGTCCGGTGCGGCCAGCATGATATTCACGCCGAAAGGCTTCCGGGTAAGTTCCCGGGCTTTCCGGATCTCTGCGCGCACTGCATCGGCCCCTCCCTGGATGGAAGAGATGATGCCCAAGCCTCCGGCTTCGGAGACCGCTGCTGCAAGGGTCCCATCGGCAATCCAGGCCATTCCGCCCTGGAAGATGGGTTTCTCAATGCCCAGTATGCTGCAGAGGGCGCTCTTTATCATTTTCTGTTCCGTTTCCTTCTTTCACGCACACGGTATGCGCTTTCCACCATGAGCTGGTCCTGGAAGCAGCCGCGGGCTGCCAGCAGGTTGCTGATGCAGATTACCAGCGGGAAAATCACCGTCCACTTGAACACCGGTCCCTGGAAAGTAAAGTACATCCAGGCCAGCCAGGCCTGCATGCCCAGGGCCACGATGGCGCTGAGGACTGCCAGCCGCATTTGGAGGATCCGGTTCTTGTATACAATGAGCGCCAGCGCAATCATGCAGGAGAGGATGCTCAGCAGGATGGCGAAGTACGGACGCTGCAGCTGCAGGTACGTGACTTTAACCATTCCGTCCGGGTCTGCCACCGTATAGGCGGTCCCCGCCAGCAGCGCAATGGCCAGCGCCATGGATATCATCAGGTATAGTGTTTGGATGCGTTGCCACATATTTTCAATGCATAATAGTTTACAAAGATACTACTTTTTTGTAAATTTGTAATCTGGATGCCCTATGGGCAAGATGCACGGAACTATGACACCACTGGGATCTTTGTTCAAAAAACACTTCGGCAGTGCCCCGCAAAAGGTAGAGGCGCTTTGCGGATCGGCCAGCCATCGGCGGTATTTCCGTCTGTGGGGGGACGGCTTCTCCGTGATTGGCGTAGAGGGAACGGATCCGGAGGAGAACCAGGCCTTCCTCACCCTGGACCGGCATTTTGCTTCCAAAGGCATCCGGGTGCCGTCCGTTCTGGCCGAAGAAGGGCTTTGCTACCTGCAGGAAGACCTGGGCGGGGACAGCCTCTTTGACGTGGCCGTAGCCGGAGGTCATTTTAATGAAGACCTCCTCTGCGCCACCCTGGCGGCCCTCCCCAAAATCCAGGTAGAAGGGGCTCAGGGACTGGATTGGAGCGTCTGCTATCCCCAGCCTTCCTTCGACGGGCGCATGGTGGACTTTGACCTCAACTACTTCAAATACGACTATTTGAAGCTCACTGGTGCGGAATTCAACGAGATCCGTCTCCAGGAGGACTTTGACCGCTTGAAGGCCGATCTTTTGGCCGAGCCTTCGGACACCTTCCTGTACAGGGATTTCAATGCCCGGAATGTAATGGTCAAGGATGGGGAGCCCTGGTTCATAGATTTCCAGGGCGGCCGGCGCGGCCCCGTCTATTACGACGTGGCCTCCTTCGTGTGGCAGGCCAAGGCGGCCTATCCCGCCGCCCTCCGGGAAAAGCTGGTCTGTGCATATCTGGATGCGCTCAAGGCGTATATGCCGGTGGATGAGCAGCATTTCCGGGAGTGCCTGCGGCTGTTCGTGCTGTTCCGCCAGCTCCAGGTGCTGGGCGCCTACGGTTTCCGGGGCCTCTGGGAGGGAAAGCCGTACTTCCGGGAGAGCATTCCCTTCGCCCTCAGGAACCTTCGCGAACTTCTGCCCTTCCCGCAGTATCCATATCTGTCAGAGGTACTTTCGGCTTTGGCCGCTCCGGGAGGTACTGACACTCCTGAACCCTCCGGTCGCTTCGCTCCCTCCGTCCTTCCCAACTCACCGTGCTCTACGAGCACTGGTTGTGGGCCCCTCCCTCTGACACGGCCGAGGGTGGCCATGGGTTCAGGAGTGTCAGTACCTCCCGGAGCAGAAGAATTGATAGTAACCATTTATAGCTTCTCTTTCAAGAAGGGGATTCCGGAGGATGCTTCCGGGAATGGGGGAGGATATGTGTTTGACTGTAGAGGTACACACAATCCCGGAAAGTATGAGGAATATAAGCAGATGACTGGATTAGACCAGCCGGTTATTGATTTTTTGGAAAAGGACGGTGAAATCCTGCGGTTCCTGGATGGCGTTTATTCCGTGGTGGATCATCATGTGAAAAGATTCATGGAACGGGGTTTCACGCACCTGCAGGTTAGTTTCGGCTGCACAGGTGGTCAGCACCGGTCTGTCTATTGTGCGGAGCATCTGGCCGCTCATCTGGTTAAGGAATACGGTGTTAAGGTGCATCTGATTCACCGGGAAAGGGGAGTGGAGCGGTATCTATGAGAGCCATGATCTTTGCGGCGGGCCTGGGAACCCGACTTAAGCCAATTACCGATACCCTGCCCAAGGCCCTGGTGCCGGTGGGCGGGCAGCCGTTGCTTTCCCATGTAATCCGCAAACTGGTCTCTGCCGGCTATGACCATCTGGTGGTGAACGTGCACCATTTCCCGGACCTCATTATCGACTATCTGAAGGAGCATGACTTTGGGGTGCAGGTGGACGTTTCCGACGAACGGGATTTCCTTTTGGAAACCGGAGGCGGCATCGCTCATGCCCGGCCTTTCTTGGAAGGGGAGCCTTTCCTGGTGCACAATGTGGACATCCTTTCCAATCTGGACCTTGGCTGGCTGCGGGAGCAGCATCGGCCCGATGCCCTGGCCACTCTCCTGGTGAGCGACCGCAAAACCCAGCGTTACCTCCTATTCCGGGAAGACGGCCGGCTTGCGGGCTGGACCAATTTGGCCACCGGAGAGGT
>JAIKYL010000202.1 GCA_024683255.1 Bacteroidales bacterium
GCCAGCACCCAGGGCATGAGGGCGATGGCCTGCATCTTGGTGTTGTGACCTACTTGGATGATCTGGAAGTTGTAGCTGCAGAAGGCAACGGCAACGGCGCCGCCGATGGCAACGGGCCAGCTTACCCCCAGCGCCAGGAACAGCAGGAAGGCGCCCAGCAGCGCCACAAAGAGCCAGGTGGCCGGACGCTTACCGGTAAACAGCAGATTATAAAGCGCTTGCGTATAGTCTCCGCCGTTCTGCGTGGAGATGGCCGTGGTGGGCATTCCGCCAAACATGGAGTCTGTCCAGTACGTGGGATTGTCCGGATGTGCCTGGTTCCACTCCGTCATCTCGTGCGACATGCCCACATAACCTGAAATATCGCTCTGGTTCACTATCTTACCGTCCAGCACCTGCGGCACAAAGCCGTAACTGAGCACCAGGAACAACGCCACAATGCCCAGGCCGATGCCTATCTTTTTCCAATTAATCTTCATTATCAACTATTTTGCACCTGCGACAGCAGTTGGGCCAGCGCATGGGTGAGGTTTCTGCGGGTATAGGCTTCTATATTGCCTTTGGTGACCGGGACCTTGCCGTCAAGGAACTGATGCCAAGCCGTTTCCAGGAAGGAACGCATGGCGGCGGCATCATCCCAATCAGCCGTGACGCCAGCCTTTGTATCGGCCAGTACCCTTGCCATGGCGCCGTCTTTTTGGCCGATTCCCAGCACGGGCCGCCGGGCCGCCAGATACTCGAACAGTTTGCCGGGGAGGATGGGCCGATATTGGGGGTCGTTACGCAGCGGGAGGATGAGCACCGCTGCGGCGCGCTGCTCCCGCACGGCCTCCGCATGATTGCAAGGTCCCAGCGCAACAACGTTGGCGGAAAGGCCCTCATGGTCAATTGCTTCCAGGATTTCCTTATCCACGCGGCCCACCAGGCGCAGGCGGAGCGCTTCCCGGAATGCGGGGTCATCGGCCGCCATCTGGCCCAGCACCTTCCACAGCGTGAACGGGTTGCCGTCGGAGGCAAAAAGGCCGGTATGGGCAATGTTGAAATGTCCGTCCTTTCGCGGTAACAGACGGGGGGCGAAATCCTCCTCATCAAAGCCATTTGTTATGCACGCAACCGGCGTATTTGTTTGAGCCTGAAATTCTTCCTGCACCAGCGGCGTTACCGCCAAAACCGTGGAGCACTGGTCCAGCACCGCCTGCTCCTGCTTGCGCAGTTTCTTCCAGGTGCACTCTGTCATGGGCAGATGCTTGAGGTAATACATCCGGCTCCAGGGGTCCCGGAAATCCGGAATCCACGGAATACCCAGGGCCTTGTGCAGGCGCTGGCCGATAAGATGGACAGAGTGCGGCGGACCGGTTGTAACCATCACATCCACAGGATGTTCCGCCAGGTATTTCTTAAGGAAGCGGACACTGGGACGGACCCAGCCTACACGCGGGTCCGGCACAAACAGATTGCCCCGAATCCAGAGTGAGAGCTTCTGCTTCCAGGTCTTTTTTCCGCTGGAGATTTCCGTGACCACCTTCATGTCCGTGCTGGCGCCCTTTCCCATGAGCTTCCGGTAAATGCCATACGGCTCAAAGATGGGATGGCGGATAACCTCCACATTGGCTGACACTTCGGCCTCCAAGGTGGGGTCCAAAGAAGGATAATCGGCATTCTCCGGAGCGTATACAACCGGCTGCCAGCCCTCTGCAGGCAGGTATTTGCAGAATTTCACCCAGCGCTGCACGCCGGATCCTCCGGACGGCGGCCAGTAATACGCTATGACAAGGACACGCTTCATATTCCCAGCTCTTCCTTCATGGCGCGCAGGAGGTCAAAGGCCTGGAGCGGGGTCATGTTGTTAAGATCGGCCCCCTTGAGACGGTCCCGGAGGGATTCCAGGAGCGGGTCGTCCAGCTGGAACATGGAAAGCTGGATGCTGCCGTCCTTTTCCACATGACCGTCCCGGGTATTGTGCGGTTTCACGGGTGTAAGTGCGCCCGCCAGTTCCAGGGCCTGGCTGTTCTCCAGGGCCTTCAGCGTGCGTTCCGCACTTTCCAGGACCGGCCCCGGCATACCCGCCATCCGGGCCACGTGGATACCGAAGCTGTGGGCGGAGCCGCCTTCTTTGATCTTGCGCAGGAAAATGACCTCCCGGCCCACTTCCTTCACCGTCACGTGGAAATTCTTCACCCGCGGGAATAGGCCTTCCAGGTCGTTGAGTTCATGATAATGGGTGGCAAACAGGGTCTTGGCGCCCTTGCCGTATTCGTGGATGTATTCCACAATGCCGCGGGCGATGGACATGCCGTCGTAGGTGGAAGTACCCCGGCCAATCTCGTCCAGCAGTACCAGCGAACGGGCGCTGAGGTTGTGCAGGATCATGGCCGTTTCCAGCATCTCCACCATGAAGGTGGATTCGCCCCGGGAAATGTTGTCCGTGGCACCCACGCGGGTGAACAGCTTGTCAAAAACGCCGATCCGCGCCGCATCGGCCGGAACAAAAGAGCCGATCTGGGCCATGAGCACAATGAGGGCCGTCTGCCGCAGCAGGGCGCTCTTACCCGCCATATTGGGACCGGTGAGGATGATAATCTGCTGATTCTCCGAGTCCAGATAAACGTCGTTGGGCACGTACTGCTCTCCCGGCGGCATTAGCGTCTCAATAACCGGGTGACGTCCCGCCTTGATGTCCAGCGCCAGGGATTCATCCATCTCCGGGCGGCAGTAATGCCGGGCCGATGCCTGCTCTGCAAATCCTGCCAGCACATCCACCTGTGCCATGATGCGGCTGTTGCGCTGAATCTGGGCAATCTGCTGCTGGATGTGGCCGATAAGGGCGCCGTACAGACGCGTTTCTATCTCGTAAATGCGACTTTCGGCCGTAACAATCTTTTCCTCGTATTCTTTAAGTTCCTCTGTAATGTAGCGCTCTGCATTCACCAGGGTCTGCTTCCGGATCCACTCCGGCGGCACCTGGTTCTTGTACGCGTTCCGGACCTCAATGTAGTAACCAAAAACGTTGTTGTATGCTATTTTAAGAGAGGAAATGCCCGTTCTCTCCGCTTCCCGCTGCTGCATCTGGAGGAGGTAATCCTTGCCACTGCCGGAAAGGTTCCGGAGGTCGTCCAGTTCCGGGTCCACGCCCTCCGCTATTACCGGACCCTTGCCAATCTGGGCAGCCGGTTCCGGAGCCAAAACACGCTGAATCTCTTTAAGGACTTTTTCACAGCTGGCCAGGCCTTTCAGGAGACTGTCCACCGGACTTCCGGCACAGCGTTCCCGGATGGGTCGCATGAGGGACAGGCCCCGGCCCAATTGGATTACTTCCCGCGGAAGCGCCTTCCCCGTGGCCACCCGACCCAGGATTCTCTCCAAATCCCCCATCTTGCCGATATCGGCCTGGGTTTCCTGCAGAACCTCCTGATTTTCAGTGAAGTATTGAACGATGTCGTAACGGGCGTTGAGCTCTTTGAGGTCCAGGATGGGAAGGGCCAGCCAGTTGCGCAAGAGGCGGGCTCCCATGGGCGAGGAACATTTGTCCAGCGTCTCCACAAGCGACACACCGTCTTCTCCGGCGCTGCTGCGGAACACTTCCAGATTGCGGAGCGTGAACTTGTCCATCCAGACAAATCTCCGCTCGTCAATTCGGCCGATGGAACAGATGTTCTTAAGTTCCACGTGTTGCGTTTGCTCCAGATACACCATCAAGGCTCCCGCAGCGCATACTCCCAGCGGATAAGATTCAATGCCAAAGCCCTTAAGGCTCTCGACGTGGAGTTGCCTTTTAAGGCGTTCCACGGCGGCGTCATAGACAAACGCCCATTCGTCAATGGTGGTGCAGAAATAGTCCCCAAAACGCTCCCGGACACCTTTTTCGTATCCCCGCTGCAGTACCAGTTCCTTGGGATTCAGGGATCCCAGCAGGGTGCCAATATATTCCAGCGTTCCCTGGGCCACCTGGAACTGCCCAGTGGAAACATCCAGGAAGGCGGCTCCGCACTGATCCTTTTCAAACACCAGCCCGCAAAGGAAATTGTTTTCCTTCACCTCCAGCATGTTTTCCCCAAAGGAAATGCCCGGCGTTACAATTTCCGTAATGCCGCGCTTGACCAGTTTCTTGGCAAACTTGGGGTCTTCCAGTTGGTCGCAGACGGCCACTTTGAATCCGGCCCTAACCAACTTGGTAAGGTAATTCTCCAGGGCGTGATGCGGAAAACCAGCCATAGCCACCGGTCCTTTTTCCCCGTTGGATTTCTTAGTCTGGACCAGACCCAGTACCCGGGAGGCCGTAATGGCATCGTCCGAATAGCATTCATAGAAGTCTCCCACCCTGTAGAGCAGGATGGCCTCGGGGTGTTGTGCTTTCACCTCGAAGTAATGCCGCAGCATGGGGGTATCTTCCGCAATTTTTGCCATGAATTACAAAAATACAAAAAATTATCGGAAGCCCGTCTATCTAAAGCAGCAGATTGGTGAAGAACACCCCCAGGATGCCAACGGGGGCCACGTAGCGGATAAGGAAGTAGAAAATCTTATAAGACACC
Organism: Bacteroidales bacterium; assembly: GCA_024683255.1. Next base: position 4,533 of record JAIKYL010000202.1, read on the forward strand.
CTGTTGCATTGGCCGCCGTTGGTGAGTTCGTCACGCACGGCCGGCTTGGTGAGTTTCCAGCCCACAAAGAGGGTGAACACCAGGCCGCCGATGGGCATCAGCCAATCCGAACACAGGTGGTCCAGGAAGTCGAAGAAGGTGTTCCCCAGAATCTTGACCTCACTCATCGGCCCGAAGGAAAGGCTGCACAGGATGCCCACCACCCAGGTGAACAGGGCCAGCAGGAGCGTTGCCGGAACGCGCTTGAAGCCCTTTTCCTCTGTAAGGAAGGCCACGCCCACCTCCAGCATGGAAATAGCCGATGTGAGCGCCGCCGCCAGGATGGCTACAAAGAAGACGATGGAAATGATGGAGCTCACTATCGGGGCCGATACCGCCATCTTGTTAAAAATGAACGGCAGCGTTTCAAACACCAGTCCGGGGCCCGCTCCGGGCTCAATTCCCGCCGCAAACACCGCCGGAATCACGGCAAAGGCCGCCATGATGGCAAAAACCAAGTCGCTTGCAGCCGTTCCCAGACCGGAAGCTATGAGGTTCTCCTCCTTTTTCACGTAAGAAGAATAAGTGAGGATGGTACCAACGCCCAGCGAGAGGGAGAAGAAAGCCTGGCCCAGCGCGGCCGCAAAGGCATCGGCGTTGAGCTTGGTGAAATCCGGCTTCAGGAGGTAGGTCACGCCTTTCCCGGAGCCCGGCAGGGTGAGGGAATACACGATGAGCACCACGATGAGCACAAACAGCACCGGCATGGCAATGTTGGAGAATTTCTCAATCCCCTTTTTCACGCCGCCCAGCACAATCCCGGCCACCAGGGCAATGAACACCGTATGCGAAAGGATGGGTTGCCAGGTGGAGGAAATGAAACTGCCGAAAAAGCCGGAAACCGCCTCCGGCGAGGCCGATGTAAAGTCGAAGGAAAGCGACTTGAAAAGGTACTGGACCGACCAGCCGCCCACCACGGAATAATAGCTAAGGATTAGTAGCGGGGACACGATGGTTAGGATGCCCGCCCAATGCCATTTGGTTCCCGGAGCCAGGTCCCGGAGGGCGCCATAGGCGTTGGAACGGCTCCGGCGGCCGATTACAGACTCGGCAAAGAAAATGGGTAGGGCCACCAGCAGGCTGGCTACAATATAAAGCAGGATGAACGCCGCACCGCCATACTCTCCCAGAATGTACGGAAAGCGCCAGATGTTTCCCAGGCCGATGGCGGAACCCGCCATGGCCATTATCACCGCCGCGCGGCTGCCGAAATTCTCCCGCTGTTTCATCATAACACAAGCGACACTATCATGGTACCAATACCCAGGGGCGCCACATACCTGATGAGGAAATAAATCACCGGGAACAGCTTCACATTGCCCTTCTTGGTGCCGTTGTTGGTGAGTTCATCGAAAAGGGCCTGGCGGGGAAGTACCCAGCCGGCAAGTACCACCACCAGCACGCCGCCGGCCACCAGCAGGACGTTGGAAGCAAAGGAATCGGCAAAGTCAAAGAGCTGGAGCCCAAACACGTGAACCTCCTTGAGCGGGCCGAAGGAAAGCGAAGCCAGCGTTCCAAAAGCGCCGCAGAGGAGGAAGAGCCACAGGCAGGCCTTCCGGCGGGAAATACCCTTGGTCTCCGTGAGATACGCAATTCCCACCTCAATGAGCGAGACGGACGAAGTAAGGGCCGCAAACAGGATGGTAAGGAAGAACAGGATGGCCGCCACGGAACTGAGCACCGGCATCTGCTGTCCCATCTGCGAGAAGATGAAAGGCAGCGTGTCGAAAATGAGCCCGGGGCCGCTCCCGGGAGCAATTCCCGCCGCAAACACCGCCGGCATAATGGCAAAGCCCGCCAGATAGGCAAAGAGCAGGTCGCAAACAGATGTACCCACGCCGGCAACCATCAGATTCTCCTCCTTGCTCACATAGGAAGAATAAGTGAGAATGATGCCCATTCCCAATGACAGTGAGTAGAAACTCTGCCCCAGCGCATCCAGGAAAGTATGTCCCGTAACTTTGGAAAAATCCGGCTTTACCAGATACTCAACGCCTTTGGAAGCGCCTGGTAATGAGAGGGAATATACCGTAATGAGCACAATTAGCAGGAACAGCACCGGAATGCAGATCTTGCTGAACTTTTCAATGCCCGCCTTTACGCCGAACGCCACGATGAACACCGTTACCAGCAGGAAGCCCAGGTGGCAGGCAAGGGGCGCCCAGGTGCGGCCGATAAAGGCCTCGAAAGTACCCGTGAGCTGCTCCGGGGGCGTATGGATAAAGTTGAGCCCGCAGGCCTGGAACAGATAGTCTAGCGACCAGCCGCCCACCACGGAATAGTAGGAGACAATCCACAGCGGTGTTATTACGGTGAGCAAGCCCAGCCATTTACCTGCCCGCCCGGGGATGAGGGAGGAAATGGCCATACGGCTGTTGGTGCCCGCGCGCCGCCCCAGCACCGATTCCGCCAAGAAAATGGGCAGGGAAAGGAGCAGGGTAAATACAATATAGATAAAAATGAACGCAGCTCCGCCGTTCTCTCCGGCCAGATAAGGGAAACGCCAGATGTTTCCCAGGCCGATGGCCGAGCCCGCCATTGCCATGATTACAGCCGCGCGGCTACCGAAGTTTTCTCTTGCTGTCATGTTAAGTCCGTTACTAAGGCAAAGATAAGGAATTCTTTAAAAAAATCATTACATTTGTCGTATGCAACAATACCTGGACCTGCTTAGACACATCCGCGCCAACGGCGTCATGAAAGAGGACCGCACCGGTACCGGCACCCAAAGCGTGTTCGGCTATCAGATGCGCTTCAACCTGGCCGACGGATTCCCGCTCCTCACCACCAAGAAGGTACACCTCAAATCCATCATCTATGAGCTTCTTTGGTTCCTGGCGGGAGATACCAACATCAAATACCTGCAAGAACACGGCGTCTCCATCTGGGACGAGTGGGCCGATGAAAACGGCAATCTGGGCCCTGTATACGGCTATCAGTGGCGTAATTGGCCCGCACCGGATGGACGGGTAATCGACCAAATTTCAATGGTCATCGACACTATTAAGCGTAATCCGGACTCCCGCAGGATGCTGGTTACGGCCTGGAATCCGGCCGATGTGGAAAAGATGGCCCTGCCGCCCTGCCACTGCCTGTTCCAGTTTTATGTGGCTGGTGGAAAACTCTCCTGCCAACTGTACCAGCGCAGTGCAGACGTGTTCCTGGGCGTGCCCTTCAACATTGCATCCTATGCGCTCCTCACCCTTATGGTTGCCCAAGTTACCGGACTGAAACCCGGAGAATTTGTGCACACCACGGGAGATACGCATCTATACAAGAACCATTTCGAGCAGGTGGCCCTGCAGCTTTCCCGGGAGCCCCGTCCGCTTCCCACCATGCGCCTGAATCCGGACGTGAAATCCATCTTCGACTTCAAGTACGAGGATTTCACCCTGGAAGGCTATGACCCCTGGCCCGCCATCAAAGCCCCTGTAGCTGTATGAAAAAATGTCTCATCGTCGCCATCGGCGAAAACAATGAAATCGGCGTGAAAAACGCCCTCCCCTGGCATCTGGCGGAGGATTTGAAGTATTTTAAGGCCGTTACCAAAGGCTATCCCGTGATCATGGGCAGGGCCACCTATTTTTCCCTGCCCTCCCGTCCGCTCCCGGGGCGCAAGAACATTGTCCTTAACCTGGGCGGGGACCCCATCCCGGAAGCCACCTGCGCCTATTCCTTTGAAGAGGCATACAAAGAGGCCGAAATGACCGGGACCGAAAAGTGCTTCATCATGGGCGGGGCCTCCGTGTACCGGGCCGCGCTGCCGGATATGGACCGCCTGTACATCACGCACGTGCACACCGCCGTGAAGGATGCCGATGCCTTCTTCCCGGAGATTGAACCGGAGAAATGGGAGCGCATCAGTACTTCCGAAACAAAGACGGATCCGGAAACGGGCTACAAGTTTGAATTTGTCATTTACGAACGCAAGCATATGAATATCAAAAAGGAATTGTGGGGAACCACTCCGGAGGGTAAGGAAGTTCTTTTCTACACCCTCAAAAACGCCTCCGGCGCATACGTAAAACTGTGTAACATTGGAGCCGCCATCACTTCCATAGTGGTTCCGGACAAGAAGGGCAAGCTGGAGGACGTGGTCCTGGGCTATGCCAATCCGCTGGATTACTTTGGGGATGGCCCCTGCATGGGCAAGGTGCCCGGCCGTTTTGCCAACCGCATTAACAAGGGTATATTCACCCTGGACGGCAAGGAGTACACCCTTCCTGTGAACTGCGGCCCCAACCACCTCCACGGCGGTCCCAAGGGTTTCATGAACCAGGTCTGGGACAGTCGGATAGAAGGTAACTCCGTGGAATTCATGTACTTCTCGGAAGACGGCGAGGAAGGTTATCCCGGCAATATGAAGGTGGTGGCCCACTACACCTGGAGCGAGGACAATTCCCTCAAGCTCATCCTCACGGCGGAATGCGACGCCCCCACGGTGGTCAACCTCACCAACCACGTATATGTGAACCTGAACGGAGAAGGCTCCGGCACCGTACTCAACCACAAGCTGGAACTGAACTGCTCCCAGTGGCTTCCCACGGACAGTACCCTCATTCCGGAAGGCGACCCTGCCGATGTGGCCGGAACGCCCATGGACTTTGTGGAGGCCAAGCCCATCGGCCAGGACATCAAGGCCGATTTCCCTGCCCTCAAATATGGCAAGGGCTATGACAACTGCTGGCTCATTGACGGCGCCATGCCTGGCCAGCTAACCCCCGTTGCAGAGCTCTGGGGAGACGTTTCCGGACGCCACATGGAGGTGCTCACCACCCAACCCGCCGTGCAGGTATACACCGGAAACTGGCTCAAGGGCAGCCCCAAGGGCAAGAGCAAGGAATACGAGGATTACGACGGCGTGGCCATCGAATGCCAGAAGTGCCCGGATTCCCCCAACCGGCCGGACTTCCCCTCCACCGAGCTAAGGCCCGGCGAGGTGTACGAAGAGGCTATTATCTGGGTTTTCGACTAAAGCGTTTCCAGGAACGAAAGCACATTCTCCTGAGGGGTGTCCTTCAGGAGAATTTTTTTATCCTTGTCCAAAAGGTACAGGGACGGAATGCCGCGGACGCTGTAAATCCGGTCCTCGGAAATGGCCAGCCGATGGTCGTAGCCGCAGATCCAGTCGGCGGGAAAATCGGCCGCCTGGGCCTTCCATTCGTCGATTTCGGGATCAATGAACACATCCACCACCTTGAGCCGACCCTGGGCGATGGCCGAAGTGGCCTGCGGAAGCTGCTGCATGGCTTCCATGAGCTCCCGGCAGGCGTTGCAACCGGGATTGCCGAAGATAAGAAGGGTATAATCGGCCTTGATGCCGTGCAGGGTGTGCACCTTGCCCCGGATATCCGTGAAGGGGAAGTCCGTTGCCACGGAGCCGATGGGGTTCCGGGAGCACATTTCCGCGTCGTAGCGGTATTTGGGCTTGTATTTTTCGTCCACCAGGTCCGACTGCGCCAGCAGGGACGCATACACGCCGTACAGATCGTCGCAGCGGAGGGGGGAATTAGGGTCGTACAGATACTTGTTTAGTAGTTCCGACATCTTGGGGAACATATTGGATTCCGGATAGCGCCGGCCGAAGGCCTCCACCTTGCCGAAGAAATGGGCCACGGCATCCTTGGCCTTGGAAATGGAGACATTCTGCAGCAGGGTGCCGAACAGCCCCATCTGTCGTTCCACCTCCTCCAGGTCCACGCCGTTCACCGTTACGGAGTCGCAGTAATAAACGGCCGATGTGTCCGTGAACTTGTCCCAAAGGTGGCTTATCATAAAGTTCACCCGGTCCTGCCCGTCGGAAAGCATGGCAGGAATACTCACTTCCGGAAACGCTCTCTTAACCGGCTGGGCGGGCGTTTTTGCCGTCCGTCCTCCGCAGGAGAGCAGGAGCAGTCCCACTCCCAAAAAACAAAGAATCCGTCTCATACAACTGCAAAAGTAGTCTTTTTTTTTGTAGATTTGTACGCATGAGACGTCTTTTAGCGGTAATAGGACTGCTGGTGCTTGTTTCCACAGGCGCCCGGGCACAGTTTTTCACCAACGGAACGGACCCGGGATACCTGAAGTGGAACAGCATAGAAACGTCTAATTATCAGGTACTTTACCCTAGAGGTGCGGACTCCCTGGCCCGGAATTACGCCCGGCTTTTGGAGCGCTTCCGCAAGCCTTCCGGCTATAGCATCGGCTTCACGCCCGGGGAACTTCAGTGGAGCAAGAAATTGCCCGTGGTGCTGCACCCTTTCAACGGCTATTCCAACGGTTCCGTGGGCTGGGCCCCGTCCCGGATGGAAATCTATACCATTCCTGAGCCCCTGGGCGGAAACCCCGTTCCCTGGGAACTCCAGCTCATGACGCATGAACCCCGACACCAGGCCCAACTGCAAATGGGTTTCACCGGCTGGCTCAAGTATCTGGGCTATCTTACGGGAGAAGCGGCCAGTCCGCTGGGTTTCCTGTTTTACCTGGATTTGGGCCTGGCCGAAGGAGACGCCGTAGCCGCGGAAACAGGCTTTGGCTATGGCACCCGCGCCCGCACGGCCGATTTCCTCAACTATTACCGCGTGGCTCTGGACCAGGGAGATTTCCGCTCTTGGGACCGCTGGCGTTATGGTTCCTACAAGCATTTTACGCCGGACTATTATACGCTGGGGTATATCACCATCGGCGGTGTACGCTATTTCTACGATTATCCTTTGTTCACGGCCGATTTCCTGGAACGCTCCCGCAAACACCCCTTCAGCTTCACCCAGCGGAATATGAAGAAAACGGCCGCCGAACGTTCTGGAAAGCCGTTTAAGGAAACCTTCACAGAAGTGCTGGAGGGTCTTAACAACCAGTGGCGGGAAGAGGCGCGCGCCCGCGAGCCCTTTATCCCGCAGGAGCAGCTCACCCAGGCCAAAAGCCTTCCCCGCTCCTATTCTTCCACCGTTTTCCTGGGAGGGACCCTCTTCCTGTTAAGGGAAGACCATGCGCGTGGAAAGGAACTGGTGGCTCTCCGGGACGGAAAGGAAGACATTATTGCTCCCATGTCCCACAGCGCCCTGGCCCTGTGGAAGGACGATAATTTCCTGCGTCTGTACTGGGCCGAAACCGTAGTGAATCCTCGCTGGGAGCTCTCCCACCGTTCCATCATCCGCTATTACGACGCGGAAAGGAACAAAATTGCAGACCTCTCCAAGGAAGGCCGCCTCTACAATCCCAGGCCATCGGCCGACGGACTCCGCGTGCTCACGGTGGAATACCCCTGGGACGGCGGCAGTTACCTGACGGTCCTCAGCGCCATGGACGGCTCTGTGCTGCAGCGAATCCGCGTTCCGGACGGCATCCAGGCCACGGAAGCCACCTGGTGGACGGACGGCGTTTTCTACGTTTTCGGTATCTCGGAGGAGGGTTACGGCCTGTACAAAATGGCCGATGGGCAGTGGAGCACCGTCCTGGAGCCGTGTATCCAAAAGGCCGTGAACCTGACAGGGGACGGCCGGTACCTGGAGTGGATTTCGGACCGGGACGGTTCCAACGAGCTGTACCGGTATTATCCGGAGGAAGGGCGGCTGGTGCAGATGACATCGGCCCGCTACGGACTCACGGACGCGGCCGAGGACAACGGATTCCTCTATTACGTGTCCCAGACGCTGGACGGAACCATGCTTTACCGCACCCCCGTGGAGGCCCTGCAGCCCCGCGAAGTGCAGTTTACCGATGTCCACACCTACCCCATGGAAGATGCGCTGGTGGCGCAGGAAAGGGCGCTGGGACCTGTTCCATCGGCCGATGAGCCGGTGGAGATATCGGCCCCCAAGCCTTATAGCAAACTCCTGCACCTCATGCGTTTCCACACCTGGCTGCCCTTCTATGTGAATTACGACGCCATTGAGTCGCAGAGCCTGGATTTCTCCTATGAAACGGCTTCCCTGGGCCTTACGGGCTTCTTCCAGAACAGCCTGGCCACAACGTCCGGCTACGTGGGCTACAGCGCCCATCCGGACACGGAAAAGGACGGCCCCTGGATGCATTCCCTGCACGGAAAGATCACCTACACGGGGCTGTATCCCGTTTTGGAAGCCTCTTTCGACCTGGGCGGAAGCCATGCCCGGCAGTATTACCTTAACCAGTATGACAGCCCGTCCAAGACAACCCTGGCCGCCACTTCCTATCTAAGGCAGGATCCGCTTTATGCGGTCCGCTTTAGCGCCTATATCCCTTTGCGGTTTAACAAGGGCGGCATGCTCTCCGGCGTGGTTCCCAAGCTGTCCTACACCCTTTCCAACAGCGGTTATTCCACCAGAAAAGTCCTGTGGAGCATTCCAGGGCAGTTCTTCTCCGGCATTCCCGCCTGGTATCACATGTCCGGCTACAAAGAAGGTGTCAATACCCCCATCCAACGCATTACGGCCTCCATCCGGGGCTATTTGATGCTTCCCGTAGCCCAGGCAGCCGTGTATCCACGCCTGGGCGTGGGCCTGGAAACGGGCTACAGCTTCCGTCCGGGGCTTACCAACATGTTCTCTCCCAATTTTTACCTGTACGGATACGGCTATCTGCCGGGACTTTGGCTGCCGCAGGGACTCCGTTTTACGGGTATCTACCAGCAGCAGTTTAACAGGAAGGATTTCCAGTTTGGAGAAATGTATGCCAGCGTGCTGCCGCGGGGATTCTCCGGATCGGTGGGGGCGCAGGTGGCCTATGAATACTCCACGCAGTACCGCGTAACGGCCGATTATGCCATTCCCATCTATGTGGGAGACCTTTCCCTGGGGCCCGTGACCTATATCAAGAACTTCCTCCTCACGCCGCATTTCGACTTCACCGGTTTCAAGGGCGGGAACCTCTGGAGCGCCGGCGCGGACCTGTCGGCCCAAATCGGCCATCTGTTCTTTATCAATTTCGACGGCTCCGTGGGCGTGTCCTTCTCTTATCTGGGCGGTTCCTGGTACAGCAATGTGGCCGAAGGGAAACCCTTCAGCGTGAGCATGATATTCAGCTTTGACATTTAGCGGAAGAAGCGGTCCAGCCAGGCGGCGTCCACCTGGGCAAAGCCCGCTTCGGGACGGATGGAGGGGTTTCGGCCCAGGATGCCCCGGGCGTCTTCGTACACGTTGAATCCTATATTCACCACCTGCATCTGGCCATTTAGCGGGAAAGCCAGAACCATCTCATTATCAGGGCCATCCATACGCAGGAAACGCAGTTTGGCATCCATCATTTCCGGATTCTTGGCGCTAAGTTCCCGGCGGGTTACCCATTTGCACATTTCCATGGCCACATCGTCCAGGCCGGCCTCATGGATATTCACCTTTTCCACCAGGTCTCCTACTTCCCTTACGCGGCGGAGTGTATAGCCTTCCAGCTCTTTCACGGCTTCCTCCACTTCCTTGGGCGCTTCTTGCCCATCCGGGAGAAGCCATACCATGAGCCGGGCCTCCGGGTCGTGATATAACGTCTGGTATTTCAAGAGGTTCCGGGTGCCGCAGTACGGACATTCCCATACAAAGAGGGAACCGTCCCGGACCCGGACCTTAAGTTCCGGATCCTGGACGGTATTGATGCGTTCCACCGGTTCCACCTGCGTGGTCCGGTGACAATGGCTACAGCTTGCGGGCACCATCGCTAATTACTACATCGTAAATCTTGGGGGCGTGACCGAATTTCTCCGTAAACTTCTCCGTTGCCTCCTGGATGAAGTGCTGATACAGCTCTTCCTTCACCAAGTTGATGGTGCAGCCACCAAAACCGCCGCCCATTACGCGGGAGCCGGTTACGTCGCACTTGCGGGCCAGCTTGTTCAGGAAGTCCAGTTCCTCGCAGGAGACCTCGTACAGGCGGCTGAGACCGAAGTGGGTCTGGTACATCATCTCGCCCACGGTCTCATAGTCGTCCCGCTCCAGGGCGTCGCACACGTCCAGCACGCGCTGAACCTCGCCAATCACATATTCGGCCCGGAGGAAGTCCTCCTGGGAGATCTGGTCCCGGACCTCGTCCAGCCATACGCGCTTGGCGTCCGACAGGAATTCCACGTCCGGATGGTTGGCCCGGATGGCTGCAGCGGCCTTTTCGCAGGATTCCCGGCGCTTGTTATATGCGCTGGAGGCCAGTTCGTGCTTTACGCAGGTATCCAGCAGCACCACTTTGTAGCCTTTGGGATGGAAGGGGAAGTATTTGTATTCCCCGGTTTTGCAGTTGAGGCGGATCAGGGAGCCTTCCTTGCCGAAGAGGGAGGCGAACTGGTCCATGATGCCGCACTTGACGCCGCAGTAATTGTGCTCCGTGCTCTGGCCGATTTTTGCCAGCTCGTACTTCTCTATGCCGTTGCCGTTAATCTCGTTGATGGCATAGGCAAAAACGCTTTCCAGGGCCGCGGAAGAGCTTAGACCGGCGCCCAGGGGCACATCGCCGGCAAAAACGGCGTTGAAGCCCGCCACCTTTCCGCCCCGCTTGATGGTTTCCCGGCACACGCCGAAGATGTAGCGGGCCCACTGCTGCTGGGGCTTGTCCTCTTCCCGGAGGCCGAATTCCACGAATTCGTCATAGTCTAGGGAGAAAACCTTCACCTTGTCCGTTCCGTTGGGCTTGATGGCCGCCATGATGCCAAAGTTGATGGCACCCGGGAACACATAACCACCGTTGTAGTCCGTATGCTCACCGATGAGGTTGATGCGGCCGGAGGACATGTAAAGGGGACTTTCCTCTCCAAAGAGGGTCTTGAATTTTTCTTGAATCTTGGTTTTCATATACAGTGTTATTAATTGGCGCGTATCTACAAAGATAGTGAAAATATCTCTATTGGCGAAGGCCCCAGACCGACGGGTCGTAGGCCGCCTCCACGTATTCCTCCAGGTCGTCCGGAAGGGCGGGATAAAAGTCCAGCCCAGTAAGCAGTTCCAGATCGTCCACGGAAAGGGCGCATTTCTCCAGATAATAGCGATTGGCGTCGTTCTGCATCACAAAGGCCACAGCCTGGTAACGGATGCCGTCATGCACCAGCGCCACCTTGAAAAAAGCGTCCGGAACCACTACTTTATCCGGGCCGATGGTCCCGTACTTGTTGTCTCCGATAATGGGCCCTGAGACCACCCAAACGCGGCCATACTGACGCGCCCATCGGCGGATCTGCTTTTCCAGATACTGCCAGTCCTTGTTGTTCAATTCCTCCCGCTGAGGGCAGATGTTAAGGAAATAGAAGGTTTCCGACATGGCCTCGTCGCTCCAGAAGAAGTCTCCGGCCGGCGCCATGTGGCCCCTGGTCCAGCCGCTGCGGAAATAGTCCTCCCGCCGGGCCTGTTTTCCCTGGAAATTGAAGTCCATGGAGAACTCCTTGTCCTCCCGGGTGGCTTCTCCGTGGGTTTCCTCCTCCGTTAGCTCGTACGCCACCCAGTTGGGGATGAGCGTCTTGGTGTTGTAGGAAGTTACATACCCCTGGTACTCCACAATGTTATCCTGGGGTGCCGGCGCCGGAATCTCCAGTCCCTGAGGCGCTTCCATAAGCATCTCGCAAGAAGCAGCCAGAAACGGGAAAAGCAATATGCCCAAAATCTTCTTCATACTACAAAGATACATTATTTTCCCGGAACAACCAGCCATATGGGGCAGTGGTCGGAGACGCCGCCCTGGTAGCGGGGGCCGGAGTAGGTGCGGAGGGGCTTGGTGCCGCCGTGGGCAGCATCGGGGACCTGGAGGAAGGGGATGTAGAGAATGGACATGCGGGCCGGGAGGAGAGCCGGGGAAACGTAGAACATATCAATTAAGTTCCACGCACCATCATATTTGATGGTTCCACACCCTTGCGAAAAAAGTTCCACGGCCTGTGGAACAAGGGTGGGTTCCAGGAGTTTATAAACTGGGTTGACAGGGTTATCATTGAAGTCTCCGGTGGCTATAATGCGGTTTTCACCCAGAGTTGAAAGGGAATCGGCCAGGAAACGCAAGCGTTCCACGGCAAGGCGTCTGCGGGGCTCGGAAACGGACGTTCCACCATACTTGGAAGGGTGATGATTCACCAATACGGCAAAGTGCCCAAAAAGGCCGGAAAAGCGGCAAAGAAGAATATCCCGGGTGGCCATTACGGTATCGGCCAGGAAGAGGTGGCAGGGGCGGGCGTCTTCCAACTTCAAGTGGGAGCGCCTGTAGAGCAGCGCCACGTCTATCCCCCGGGAATCCGGCGAATCAAAGTGCACGTATTCATAGTCCAGCTTCCGCAGCGCCGTTCCCTGCAGCAGACGCCGGAGCACAAAGGCGTTCTCCACCTCGGCAAAACCAATCACATCCGGCAGTCCTCCTTCGGCCGATCCAGCCCAGAGAATCCCTTTGGCAATGGCGTTGCACTTGGCATTGAAGCGTTTCCGCGTCCATCGGCGCTCTCCCAGAGAGGAGAATTCCGCATCGGAGACGGAAGTGGAGTCGTTCCGGTAGTCAAAAAAGTTCTCCAGGTTCCAGAACATGACCCGAAGTGTATCGGCCTTTGGCTGCAACAGGGCCAGCAGGCAAACCAGCACAATCTTTCCCATGGCCCCAAAGATAAGGAACCCGGGCCGATTTCATCGGTTGAAACGTTAAAATGTTACGATATAATTCAACCGATTTCTATTATATTTGCACTATGTCTATAGGAAAACATGCAGGGAACCCAAGACCGCCGCACATTACCAGTGCGGAGGCCATGTTGGAGACCATCCTGGAGCTGGGAATAGTACCGTTCTTTGAGAACGTTATTCCCGGCTATTCCATAGAGGAAATGACGCCCCGGAGCAATTGGTTCGACGGTCAGGAGAACCTGTGCCTCACCCCCTGGGACTGGAAAATCCCCTGCGTTCAAAGCGGAGATGTGGCCTACGGCAAGTTCCTCCTGGGCGGAAAGGCGGCCTTTGCCACGGTTGAATGGTACCGGGAGCTACGGAATTACCGCCAGGCACAGGCAGCGTACCAACCGGATGCCGCCCAGCAGAAGATTCTGGACTATCTGGCCGAAAACGGCAGCATCGGCATCAAGGAACTGCGTGGCCTCCTGGGCGTGAAAAAGGGTCAGGCCGATGCCATCATGACGCGCCTGCAGATGCAGTGCCGGGTGGTTACCGGCGACATTACCCGCGTATATCGCGGCGTTGACCTTCATTATAACGGCTGGCAGGTTTCTTCCTTCTGTACGCCGGAAGCGCTGTTTGAATCGGCCCCCTTTACCAACATTCCCGGTTTTCCTTTTGCGGAAGAAGTCTCCCTTCAGGTGGACCACTCTCCCGGAGATTCTTATGCCCGCCTGCAAGAAAAAATCCGCAGCCTCGTTCCCGAAGCTACGGATAAACAGATTGCACGCCTGCTGGGCTAGACGTTAAACAGGAAATGCATGATGTCGCCGTCCTGGACGACGTAGTCTTTGCCTTCGATGCCCATCTTGCCGGCAGCGCGTACGGCAGCCTCCGTCTTGTAGTTCACAAAGTCCTCGTACTTAATTACTTCTGCGCGAATAAAGCCGCGTTCAAAGTCCGTGTGGATAACACCGGCGGCCTTGGGAGCCTTGTCCCCGGCCACTATGGTCCAGGCGCGGCACTCATCGGCCCCGGCAGTAAAGAAGGTCCTGAGTCCCAGGAGCTTATAGGCGCCCTGGATGAGGCGAACCACGCCGCTTTCGGACAGTCCCATCTCTTCCAGGAACATCTGGCGGTCTTCGTACTCCTCAATTTCGGCAATCTCGGCCTCAGTCTTGGCGGCAATTACCAGAATCTCGGCGTCCTCGCCGGCAACCGCCTTACGCACGGCATCCACATATGCGTTTCCGCTGGCGGCCGATGCCTCGTCCACGTTGCACACGTACATGACGCGTTTGTTGGTAAGGAGATACAGGTCCTTGGCCATCTGCTCCTCTTCCGGATTCTCCGGAACCACTTCCCGGCAGTTCTTGCCCTGCAGCAGCACCTCCCTGTAACGAAGGAGTAACGAAAGCAGCTTTTTTGCTTCCTTGTCACCGCCCGTAGTGGCCATTTTCTCCACCTTCTTGATGCGGTTCTCCACCGTTTCCAGGTCCTTGATCTGGAGTTCCGTGTCCACCACTTCCTTGTCTCGGACCGGGTCCACGGAACCGTCCACGTGCACAATGTTACCGTCGTCAAAGCAGCGGAGCACGTGCAGGATGGCGTCACATTCCCGGATGTTGGCCAGGAACTGGTTGCCCAGGCCCTCACCCTTGGAGGCGCCTTTCACCAGGCCGGCGATGTCCACGATTTCCACCGTAGCGGGAATGCTGCGCTTGGGCTGGCAGATCTCCGTAAGCACTTCCAGGCGTTTGTCCGGCACATTGGTAGAGCCCACATTGGGATCTATGGTGCAGAACGGGAAATTGGCGCTCTGGGCCTTTCCGGAGCTGATGCAATTAAACAAAGTAGACTTGCCAACATTGGGCAAGCCTACTATTCCACATTTTAAAGACATAATTATCTGTTAAAAGAAACGGGCGCGGTTGTCCTTGACCGTCTTGTCCATCATCACGGGCAGCAGCAGCTGCAGGCCGTAGCTGTTGTACTGGTTCTGGAGATTCTGGGCGTCGTCTTCCGTGTAGAAGGAACCGATCTCACGGCCGTTTACACGGAACAGATAGGTACCCATGTTACCGGCAACGGGACCACCGAGCTTGTTCTCCGGGGTGGCGAACACAGCGCCGATGAAGGAAGGCTCCGTGGTGGGGGCCGAATTGGTGGAGAAGGTCACGTCCGTGAGGTTGCCGATCTGGAGACCCAGCTTTTCGGCGGCCTCTTCCAGCGTGCTCACACCCTGAAGCTGGGCGGCGATATCGTCGCGACGCTTCTGGGCGTATGCCTCATAATAGAGGTTGGTGCGGATGTTCTCGGCCACCTCTTCCAGCGTGGAATAACCTTCCTTGTGAGCGTCCTTGACGGCTGCAATGAAGAAGTAGTTATTGTCCACAGTGATGATGTTGGAGGCCTTTCCAGGCTTGTTGTCAAAGCACCAGCGGGTTACTTCCTTGGCATGGTCGATGGAACCATAGGTGTCCGTTCCCTCGTTGATGGTGAGGCTGCGGGAATAGATGCCGGTGGAGTCACAGGCGGCCTTGTAGTTGCTGTACTTGCCGGCTGCCTTGGTGGCAAGGATGTTGGCCTGGTTGTAGATGCGGGCATAGGTTTCCTTGCTGGGAAGGGTGGCCTTCTCAAAGATGGCTACCTGCTTCTTGGAAACAGGGGCGGTGGTCTTCACCACGTCCACTATGTGGGTGCCATACTGGGTGGTAAGAATGAACGGCTTACCCTTGGCGGCGGTAAAGATGGACTCGAAGCCGGGGATAAGGGCATTCTGGGTCATCCAACCCAGGTTTCCCAGTTCTCCGTCCAGGGCGTTGGCCTGATCGGCGGAATAGAGGGCGGCCAGGGCGGCGAAGTTGTTACCCTTCAGTTCGCCCAGCAGGCTGTCGGCCAGGTGACGGGCATCCGTACCCTGAAGCAGGATGTGGCGCACGTACACGGAATCCGGAATATTGGCCTGATCCATGATGCGGGCGGCATAGAAGGTTTCGCCGGAAGAGATTACCGGGGAAACACCGGAAGCGTTGTCCTTTACAAAGTCGTCAATCTCCGCATTCACGGAACGAAGCTCTCCGGCCTTATACCAATACTCGCTCCACTGGCGGTCCGAGTTGCGCTGCAGGAAGGCACGCACGTTGTCCGTGGTGGCAAATTCCTCGTACTGGCCAACAAATTCCGTATTCTGAGCGGCGACATCATCACCGGAAGGAACCACCTCGAACACAGCGTATTCAATGTCGCGGGAAGCGTCCTGGCGGAAGCTTTCCTTGTGCTCATTGTAGAACTTCTTGATATCGGCCGATGAGATAACGATGGCGGTATCCATGGGGAAGTACGTGTTGGGGGATACCACGAAATCCACGTTGGCCAGGGTGTTGTTCTCCGAGATGGACTTCTTGAGCTGCAGGGCATTCTCGAAGTTGGAAGCGGTGAACAGGTTGCTGTACTTGGTGTCGTAACGGCTGATGCGCACCAGGTTCTGCAGATAGTTGCGGATCTGGCGGTACTGCGGATTCTCATCGCTGGAAGCCATCTCCATGAAGTCGCGCACCATGGCGGAGGAGGTATTTCCATTCTCGTCCCGGAACAGACCGCTGTTTACGATAACGGGGGAAATGTTATCACCCACAAACAGGTCTATCTGTTCCTGCTGGCCCACGTTGATACCGGCTTTCTGGATGGTGGGAATTACCAGATAATCCTGGACAAGGTTCTGCCAGGTTTGCTCACGCATCTGCTTCTGGGCATCTTCGCTGGAAGTGGAAACGCCGGTGAGCATCTGATTAATATCCGAATTCTGTTTTACCAACTGGTCGAAATCCGTATAGGAGATGGATTTACCGTTGATCTTGCCGACATCGTACTTGCTGGAAGCGGACTGGATGGTCTGAATGATGTCGGACGGATTTACAAGGAAGAGTAAAAGACCGAAGGCAATGATGAGCGATGCACCAATGCCGAATTTAGTTCTGATGGTCTCAAGAGCTGCCATTTTTTTATCTGTTTTTTAATTTTTACTCGATAAGGGCTGCAAAATTACGAAATTTCTTCCAATTAACCACTATTTTTTTAACATCGGCCCTATAAAATTAACAGAATCAATGACAACGACCGTTGAATCCTGCTCCACGACGAACTCATTATCGAAAGGAGAAAGCAGGATGGCGTTGCGCGCCATTTCGTCCGAACGCATGCCGTAACCCTGCAGTAAGCCGCTGGGAGAGGTCATTTTAATATAACAGTCGGTCCAGATTTCCTTGGCCTCCTGGTCCCAGTACAGGGTATCCGTTTCCATGGTCTCCTGTTTTATGACATTACGGATGACAACATGGTCAAAAACGGACCAGATCTCTTTGTCTTTTCCGCCGATACGCTTGTCGTGGCGGGCCTTGCCGGAAACAATAGTGGTTTCCACAGAGCCGTCTTCGGCATATCCAAAGAAATGCACCCCCTGCGGAAACAGATCGAAAGAAAGGGAATCCTGCTCGTAAACCTCCAACCTGGGTGCCTCCACCCGGGTTTTCAGGACACCGTTCTCCGTTTGGACAAAGAACATGTCTTCTACTACTTGGATGGGGGTTACGTTAAGGTCCAGTTTTTCTGCCTCGGACAGACTACCCTTACACGAATAAACGACGAAAGCAACCGCCAGAGCGGTTGCCATCGTCTTGAATATGTCTTTGGTATTCACTACCTGTTGCTCACACGCACCGTGGTGGAGGCGGACATACCGCCGCAGGAAACGGTGTAGCTCTGGCCGGCGCTGAGGTCGTACATGAAGATTTCGCTGGCCTCCGGATAGTAACGGCTCACGCTGGAGATGGAGGCGGAAGCCTCATCGGCAACGGTGGGATCTGTGCTGCGGGCCTTCTGGTAGCAGTCCGTGGCGGCCCAGTAGCGGGCATACTTGTTAACCTCGCCGTCGCAGCTTACGGAAGCCCAGAGGTTACCCAGGATGATGTATGCCTTGCCGGCATAACCATAGTCCATATCGATGGCCTTGCGGGCGCTCTCATAAGCCTTGGAACGCAGACCGTTCTTGTAGGAGAACAGGGCCAGTTCATAGTAGTACTGGGCGTCGGTGGCAGGATCGGACTCCGGAGCGGCGATAGCCTCTTCCATGTACTTGCCTGCATCGGCCACATTGCCGCGGGCCGAGTTAAGGCGGAACAGGGCATAGGCGCTCTTGTAGGAAGGATCCAGCTTATACATGGAGGTCACAGCCTTGAGATACAGGTCGTTGGAGGCGCAGTCGTCGGCGGTGTTCATGAGCTTCACGATGTTGGAGACCAGGGTGAGGTTCTCCGGATCTGCCTCGTAACGGGGACCGAAGATGGCGATGAGGTTCTCGCAGGAAGCCACCTTACTGTCGGCAAACAGGGACTCGATGGTGGCCTTGGCCTTCAGGTTCTCTTCCTCGTCGGACTCATTCTTGGCCTCGGCCTTCTCAATGAGCTCGGACACTTTGTCGTACATGCCGATAACCTCGTCGGCCTGCAGCTGGTTCTCGCGATACAAGCTGATGGAAGCCTGCAGCACCTTTACCAGGATATCGCGCTTGGTGCCGGCACCCAGCTCGTCCATGATCTCGTTGAGATTCTTGTACAGGTATGCGGCGTCATCTCCCTTGTAGTTGATCATGTACTGACCCTTGTTGTTGAGGATGGTGCTGCGGTTCTTGGGATAGGCGGTCATACGCTGGTCCTGCAGGGCCAGGATGGTATCCACGATACCGGCCTTCCAGGTAACATCCTTAACCTTGTTGTACTGCTGGGTCATGAGGGTGGTACCGTGCACGAACATGTTCTGGGATGCCGAAGGAGGGCATAAGGCATAGGCCCTTCTCCAGTTGGGAAGAGCGGATTCGTAATTCTTCTGCTTGTAGTACTCCTGATAGTAGGAGAGGTACTTGATGCACTCTGCGCTGTCGGCGCCGTACTTGCCCTGTGCAGATGCAGAAAGCCCTGCGGAAAGGAAAGCGACCGATGCGGCCAGGAAGGTAAGGACTAATTTTTTCATATCGTAAGATTTTGTTTGTTTTTCCGTTTTGGGGTTATGATTTACAACTATCGTGCTAAATTAATTGTACAGCGGTTTCTCGAACCAGATATCAAAGAGGTTGAAACCGATATTTACGCCGATGTAACGTTCTTTAAGCTGGCCGGGTGCAAGGCCTCTCTGGCCGAAATCCAGGCCCACGGTGATACCGTTGTAATAACGGAAAACGGGGACTGTCATACCCAAGGTTACACCCACTGCATCTACGTGCTTTCCATCCACCGTATAATAGGACTGGTCATAATATGCGCCCAGTCTGTATGTGCAGCGCCTGAGGAAATAACGGATATCGTTGCGGTTGGGCGTCCATTCCGCACCCAGCCGGAACGACTGGGCTGTTGACGAGGCAAACACCCTGTCTCCCACATTGGAAAAGCCCATTACATTGTCGAAGCCGGACTTGCTCCAGTCTGAACGGGTATAATCCACCTCCACCATGAAGATGTCCGACTTGCGGAAGGACAGGCCCACGCCCAGTTCGTCTCCAAAACGGAGGCCGGCGCCATTGAGCGGCGTTTCGTCCGTTTCCCTGTAATAGGAACCTTCTTCCAGATAATGGATATGGTGACCGTTGATTCCTGTGGACAGCTTGTAGGTGGCTCCCAGGGTAAGGAAGGTGGTTGTACTGAGAGGCTGTTCGTACTGAAGGCCGAATTTAACTCCCAGATTATTTACCTGCAGGGAGTCTCCGCTATGGTACGTGCGGTAAGATTCATCGGCATAGCTTTGCGTGGCCGATTTGTTGATGTTACCGAACACATACATGCCCTGCACACCCAGGGAAAGCCGGTTCCAAAGGGTGCCGGCAAAAGCGGCGAATACCTGATATACACCGCCGTTACCCGAAGAAACGAAAGTATTGCGGGTGGTGTAGAGATCTATATTGGAAGAAGTAATCTGGTATCCCACATCGCTGAGCGGAGTAACGCCCACCATCATAGCCGTATGGTTCCAAAGCGGGAAAGACAGTACGAAGTCTTCAATATTAACCGTGTTGTTAAGGGCTGCTTTGCCTTCCTGCGTGAATAGGGTGAACTTGGAAGTGAGGCCGAAGTCAGTCATGAAGGACAGGGAGTCCCGGGCAGTGATGGACGCAGGATTCATGATATTGATGAACCGCTTGTTGCGGGCTGCTACGCCTACCCCACCCATGCTTCTGTTCCAGGCCGTTCCGCTGGAGTGGATCTGTCCTATTCCATATACGGAATAAGGAGAGTATCCACTGTAGGTTCCGTCTGTCTGGGCCGAAGCCACAAACGGGACCATCAGGGGAACTAGCAGGGCCAATAACCTATTTTTCCAACTTCTGAGCATACTCGTCCGCTATTAAAGCCAACCCCATCAACACGAGGTTACAAATTACAAATATGGAACTTTTCATCCGTTTTGCAAAATAATTGGCGTCTCCACCGGTGAAGACGGCTATATTTTGAGGATAAAGTCCCAGGTAGCCCTCAATTTCAAATATAATGCCCGACACCACCCCGCTTTCCAGGGAGGCGGCTTCCGTAAGGCCGATTACTTCCGGATTCTCCGGGGTGTCCACCAGGGGGAGGGCCCGGGAATATCGGCTTAAAGCCTTGAAGCGGGTACGGCAACCCAGCGATACGTTTCCGCCCCGGTACAGGCCTTCTTCCGAAGTGAAATCTATGGAAAGGGTTGTTCCATAGTCCACTATGGTGCATCCGCGGCCCTTGAAAAGATAACGTACAGCCACCACGGATGCGGCTCTGTCGTACGACAGATAAGTGGGAAGTCCTTGAGACAGAAGGAATTCCTTTTTGTTTTTGTCCAATACCACCAGTTTTCCGCACTCCGGGCGCAGGCGCTGGATATCGGCCTCCGAAAGAGGATATACAGAGGAAACCACCATGACGGCGGGCTTCTCGCGGACGGTAAGTGACAGAATGAAATCCGTCACTTTCTCCCCTTGATAGCGGAAAGTTTTTCCTAGCGTCATCCGGTCACTCCAGGCGGCCTTGAGGGCTGTATTTCCTATTTCTACAACTAAATTGGACATATATTTAGATAGCCTGCAAATTTAACCATTATTGCAGTTTTTTCAAAATATAGAAGGCCCCTTCCATGCTTGTGACGCCGCGGGAAACCGTACGGAGTTTTCCTCCGTCCTGGTTGAACTTGTAAAGGGAAGGATTATCCGTTACCTTCTTGAGGATTTTCTCAAACTGATTGGAACGGTAATAGGCCGACATGGGATTGGAAACAAAGAACATGATTTGCATTCCGTTCTTGATGATGATTTTCTCAAATCCCATCTTCACGCCCAGATTCCTTATTTTAACCACGTACAGCAGGTTTTCCACCTCCTTGGGAAGCGGGCCAAAACGGTCTGTGAGCTGTTGGCCCAGCCGGTCTATCTCCCTGTCGTCGGAAAGGGAATCCAGCTGCTTGTAGATGCGGATCTTTTCGGCCGATATATCTATGTAATCGTCCGGAATATGGGCGGGTTGGTCTGTCTCCAGGGTGCAATCCTCCACATATGTTTCCTGGTTCTGACGCACGCTGATACCCGTTTCCACGCCCAGTTCCTCCATGGCTTCGGAGAGAATCTTCTGGTAGGTTTCGTATCCCATATCGGCAATAAATCCGCTCTGTTCCGCACCCAGCAGATTACCGGCACCACGGATATCCAGGTCCTGCATGGCAATGTTGAATCCGCTGCCAAGGTCCGAGAATTCCTCTATAACGCGGAGTCTCCTTCTGGCATCGTCCGTAATGCTGGCCAGCGGGGGAACGATGAGATAACAGAAGGCTTTCTTGTTGGACCGGCCCACCCGTCCGCGAAGCTGATGCAAGTCACTTAGGCCGATATTCTGGGCCTGATTCACCAGGATGGTATTGGCGTTGGGAATATCCAGGCCGTTTTCTATTATGGTTGTGCAAAGAAGCAGATCATAATCTCCCCGCATAAAGGATAGCATCCTGTCTTCCAAATCTTTGGATTCCATCTGGCCGTGCGCCACACATATTTTCATATCCGGCACCAGGCGGTGCAGAATATCGTGGATAGCAGGCAGTTCCTCCACTTTGTTGTGCAGGAAGAATATTTGTCCGCCCCGGTTCAGTTCATAACTTATAATACTCTTGATTTCCTCCTCGTTGAAAAGGATAATCTCTGTCTGAATGGGAATCCGGTTGGGCGGCGGGGTATTGATAATGGACAGGTCCCGTGCGCCCAGGAGCGAGAATTGCAGCGTACGGGGAATGGGGGTGGCCGTGAGGGTAAGGGTGTCCACGGCTGTTTTCATCTGCCGCAGTTTTTCCTTGGCCGATACGCCGAATTTCTGTTCCTCATCAATTACCAGAAGACCCAAA
>JAIKYL010000007.1 GCA_024683255.1 Bacteroidales bacterium
ACATAGACAAAGATAAGACCTTTTATGTAAATTTCCTTGATATCTTCCACATCTTTCCGGTTTTCTTCGGAAATGACTATGGTGTGCACCCCCGCCCGTTTGGCTGCCAGGATCTTTTCCTTGATGCCGCCAACCGGGAGCACACGGCCCCTGAGGGTCATTTCTCCCGTCATGGC
Organism: Bacteroidales bacterium; assembly: GCA_024683255.1. The sequence goes on from JAIKYL010000007.1 coordinate 177, forward strand.
AATACCTTCCTTCACGGCCTGTCCGCGCAGGGCGCTTACCATGGAACTGACCATGGTGATGCCGGCCGAAGGACCGTCTTTAGGCACGGCGCCTTCCGGAACGTGCAGATGGATGTCTTTCTCCATGAACTGTTCCGTGGTGATGCCGGCCAGCTCCGGATGGGCCTTGATGTACTGCCAGGCTATCTGGGCGCTCTCTTTCATCACATCGCCCAGGTTTCCTGTCATGGACAGGTTGCCCTTGCCCTTGGAAACAGAACTTTCCACGAAGAGGATCTCTCCGCCCATCTCCGTCCAGGCCAGGCCGGTGACCACACCGGGGCCTTCGTTGCCCTTGATGGTATCATGGTAGGATGTGGGAAGGCCCAGGTATTCCTTGAGGTGCTCCTTCTTTATAACGGCAGGATATTCCTGATTGAGAGCTATCTTCTTGGCTGTAACGCGGGCAATCTTGGCAATCTGCTTCTCCAGGCCGCGCACGCCGGATTCGTGGGTGTACTGGTCTATGATTTCCTGCAGGGCCTCGTCTTCAATGGACAGGCCGTCCTCCAGCAGACCATGTTCCTTAAGCTGTTTGGGGATAAGGTAATTGTGGGCGATCTGCAGCTTCTCTTCGGCCAGATAACCTGTTACGTTGATAAGCTCCATACGGTCCTTGAGGGCCGGCTGGATGGAGCCGATACCGTTGGCCGTTGTGATGAACAGCACGTGCGAAAGGTCATAATCCACGTCCAGGTAATTGTCGTGGAAGGTATTGTTCTGCTCCGGGTCCAGGGCTTCCAGCAGGGCGCTGGAAGGGTCTCCCTTGAAGTCGCTGGCCAGCTTGTCAATCTCGTCCAGCACAATGACCGGATTGGAGGTGCCGGCCCGCTGGATGCCGTTAAGGATGCGGCCCGGAAGGGCGCCCACGTAGGTTTTGCGGTGCCCGCGGATTTCGGCCTCGTCGTGCATGCCGCCCAGGGAAATCCTCACGTACTTGCGTCCCAGCGCCCGCGCCACGGACTTGCCCAGCGAGGTCTTACCCACACCGGGAGGCCCCCACAGGCACAGGATGGGAGACTTCATGTTGCCCTTGAGCTTAAGGACGGCCAGGTACTCTATGATACGCTCCTTTACCGTTTCCAGGCCGAAGTGGTCTTCGTCCAGAACATCCTGCGCGTGCTTGAGGTCCAGGTTGTCTTCCGACATCTCTCCCCACGGCAGGTCCAGCATGAACTGCAGGAAGGTGAGCTGGATACTGTAGTCCGGGGAAGAGGGATTGAACTTCTCCAGCTTGGCCATTTCCTTGTCAAAGATGGCCCTAACCTCCGGACTCCACTTCTTCTCATCGGCCTTGCGGCGCATTTTCTCGAACTCCTCCCCTTCGTCCATGCCCAGTTCCTCCTGGATGGTACGGAGCTGATTGTTCAGGTAATACTCCCGCTGCTGCTGGTCAATGTCCGTCTTTACCTTCTGGTTAATCTCCTGTTTGATCTGGAGCAGTTGGGTTTGGGTGTCCAGCACCTTCAGGAGGGCCATTCCGCGCTCATGGATGTCCAGGATGGACAGGAGGTTCACCCGCTCCTGGAAATTCTCCACCTCTATGGTGGTGGCGATGAAATTAACCAGGAAGTGGAAATTGTCTATGGACATAAGAGCGCCCATGGCCTCCTTGGGAGCGAAAGAGGAGGACTTAACCACCGTCCCCGCCCTGTCCTTGAGGGCATCGGCCAAAACGCGGGTCTCGCGTTCGTCCATTTCCGGCATGGTCTCTTCCAGATAGCGGGCCCGGCCCAGCAGGTAAGGCTCCCTGGTGATGATGCTCTCCAGCGACAGGATGCGCATGCCCTGAAGGATGGCAGTGACGGAGCCATCCGGCATTTCCAGGGTCTTGAGCACTTTACAGAGGGTGCCGAAACGGTTAAGATCGGCCTCTCCGGGGTCCTCTACGGCCACATCCAGCTGCGGAACCGCGCCCAGCCAGCCGCCTCCGGACTCTACGTCTCCAACCAGGCGGATGGACTTTTCACGGCCCACCGTTACCGGGAAAACCGTTCCGGGAAAGATCACAGCGTTGCGGAGGGCCAGGATGGGAAGGGCTTCCGGGAGCTCCTTCTCGTCCACCTTCGTAGACACCGCTTCGCCCATGACGGGCATAATATTTACTTCCACCCCAGCGGGGGAAAACATTCCGTTGAATTCGTTAACCTTCATATATAATAGGGGGACAATATCCCCTTTCTGCCAATTTGTCAGTTCTTAGGGGGACAAGGGTCCGGCACACTATATTGTCAATCTCCGTGCCAAGCTCTGGAAATGAGTTAAGTGCTTAATTATTTGGCAGGTTTTTATGTTTATTATTTTGCGGATTGGAAAATTCTTCCTAAATTTGTGCCCGCTTTTAGGAAAGAAAAACAGAACTAAAATTAATACTATTATGACTAAGGCAGAAATTGTTAACGAAGTGGCAAAAACCACCGGTATCGAGAAAGTACAGGTATTGGCTGTTGTTGAGGAATTCACCAAAGTTGTGAAGGGTTCCATCATTGCCGGCAACCCGGTGTATCTCCGTGGTTTCGGTAGCTTCATCATCAAGCACCGCGCCCAGAAGGCCGCCCGCAATATCACCCGCAAGACCACCATGACCATCCCGGCACACGACATCCCGGCTTTCAAACCGGCCAAGAGCTTCGTCAACGCCGTTAAAGAGAAATAACTTATTAATCATCCATCATTATTATGCCCAACGGTAAGAAGCATAAACGACACAAGATGGCAACGCACAAGCGCAAAAAGCGCTTGCGCAAGAACCGTCACAAGAAGAAGTAATCAAGTCTTCTTCTAGAAACAAAGGGCTTGCGAATTACGCAGGCCCTTCCTGTAAAACCTTATTCCAATGGAGTCTGAGAAACCGGACAAGGATCTGATTGTTGACGTTACGTCAACGGAGGTACATATCGCCCTGATGGAAAATCACCGGCTGATAGAGTACAACACGGAGTCCAGCACTGGGAACAAGTTCACCGTAGGAGACGTTTACCTGGGAAAGGTAAAGAAGATTCTCCCGAACCTCAATGCTGCCTTTGTGGATATCGGAGACAAGAAGGAAGCCTTCATCCACTATCTGGACCTGGGACTTTATTTCCCCGCTTTTGATCAGTTTGTGCGGGAATCCAACGGCAATACCAATCTCAAGGATTTGTATTCCAGGATTAAAATAGGAGACGCCCTCCCCAAGGAAGGCCGAATCGAAGAGATTCTCCGCCCCGGACAAATGATCATCGCCCAGATTGTGAAAGAGCCCATCTCCACAAAGGGATCGCGACTGACAGCAGAGATTTCATTGGCAGGACGAAACATCGTACTTCTCCCCTTCACGGAAAAAGTATCCATCTCGCAGAAGATTGCCTCGAAGGAAGAGAAACGTAGACTGGAAACCCTGGTAAGGAGTATCCTCCCCGTCAATTACGGCGCCATCATCCGCACCGCCGCGGAAGGCAAGAATGCCGCCACGCTGGTGGGCGAGACGGAGGCCCTCATAGAAAAATGGGAGAACTCCTGGAAAAAGATTGCCAAGGACAAGACCGTAAAGCTGCTCTTTACGGAGTACAGCAAAACGACAACCGTGTTGAGGGACCTCCTCAACGACTCGTTCTCCAACATCTGGATCAATGACGAACGGGTGGCCGAAGAAGCGCGGAAGTACGTTTCACTGATTTCCCCGGAGCAGGAAAAGATTGTCCACCTGTACGAAGGCAAACAGCCCATTTACGACCATTTCGAGGTCACCCGTCAGATCAAGGGCTCTTTCGGCAAGGTGGTTCCCATGCGGCAGGGGTCCTATCTGGTAATTGAAACCACGGAAGCGCTGAACGTCATCGACGTAAACAGCGGCATTCGAACCAAAACCGCCGACCAGGAGGAGAACTCCTTCGAGGTGAACAAGATTGCCGCAGAAGAGATTGCACGTCAGCTCAGGCTCAGGGATATGGGAGGCATTGTGATTGTGGACTTCATAGACATGGAATCCAACGAACACAAGAACGCCCTGTTCAAGTACATGCAGGAGCTGATGGAAGACGACCGGGCCAAGCACAATGTGCTGCCGCTCACCAAGTTCGGGCTAATGCAGATTACCCGGCAGCGGATCCGGCCTGTCACGGAAATCAACACGTCGGAGCAATGTCCCGTGTGCCACGGCACCGGCAAGATTCACTCCAGCGTGGTTATCGATGAGGAAATTGAGCGCAAGATAGCTTTCTATTCCATAGAAAAGGGTGTCCGGTCCATTGTACTGAAAACCAGCCCCATCCTGGGTGCATACCTTAAACGGGGACTGTTCAACTCCTTCCTGTCCAAGTGGCGCAAGCGCTACAAGATCAAACTGGAGATCCAGGAAAGTACGGACTACACCGTCCTGCAAAATGAATTGTACAACGAAAAGGGAGATAAGCTTGAATAGCTTACCTCCTTTTTTTATTAGGGGGCATGCCCCCTAAAACCCCCGGGGCCTTTTCGCCTTTCCATCTTTTGCTTTCGCAAAAGACACGGCCCGGCCCCGCGCCTGATGGCGCGCCATTACAGCAGCCAGGAACAAAAGGGAGAAGAGGAACACTGAGATTCGGCCCACAATATCTCCGTTGCGCACGAAGAAGGTCTGGTAAGTGGAAAGCATCACCGTCCCCTCCAATACCGTAGGCTCCCACCAGGGTGTACGTTCCAGGACACGACCGCAAGGATCGATGATGGCCGATACCCCCGTGTTGCCGCAACGCGCCACCCAGCGCCGAGTCTCAATGGCCCGCAGCCGGCTGTAATTGAAATGCTGCTTATAGCCGGGCGTATTCCCCCACCAAGCATCGTTGGTAATGAC
>JAIKYL010000015.1 GCA_024683255.1 Bacteroidales bacterium
CGCCCCGCCGTTTGCCGGAGGGCGGCTACCACTGACAAATTGTCATACGCCCAAATGTGCCGCAGAAGCTCCTCATTGGTGGAATCCAACTCCTCAAACCACTTTATTTGCATTGGCCTTAAAATTGATTATCTTTGTACAAAGATACGAAGAAAAACAAGATTTGCATGATTACTCACGACCTTCGGCTCATTGCCGATGCTATTTTTGACAAGAAGGGAGAGGATGTGGTGTCCCTGGACCTGCGGAAGATTGAAGGCGCCATCACGGATTTCTTTGTTATTTGCCATGCCTCCAACACCACCCAGGTGGGTGCGGTGGCAGATAATGTAGCAGAGAAAATGAAGGAAGAAGGGCATACGCTGTACCGTTCCCAGGGAGAGGAAAACAATTTCTGGATCATTCAGGACTACGGCAATATAGTCGTACACATATTTCTCAAAGAATATCGCGATTTCTACCGCCTGGAAGACCTTTGGGCCGATGTGCCGCGCAAGGGCTACCAGCTGCGCAAGGTAAAGAAAAGCGCCACAAATACCCAAGAATAAATGGCAGACGGAAAAAAATCCCCCAAAGGGCGCAAAATAGTAGTCAACTTTTCGTGGCTATATATTCTCCTGTTCATAGGCATCGGCTGGCTGCTCATGCGCAACCAGCAGTCGGCCTCTCCGGAAAAGATTGAGTGGACGGAGGTTCAGAGCATGATCCGCAGCGGGGACGTTGCGGAAATCACCTTTATCCGGAACGACTTCAAGGGAGAAATCAAGGTTAAGGCAGACCGCCTGGCAAAGTATGCCGACAAGTTTGCCAGCGGCAATCCGCCGCGCCGTTCCCCGCATTTCTACTTCCTGGTTTCCACCAAGTTCGATCCAGAGGTGAGCTTCGCCGCCCTCAATGAGGAGCTGGCGGCGGGAGACCAGTTCAAGGTGATAATCAAGAACGAGGATCACATCTGGGGAGAAGTTTTCCAGATGCTCTTTCCCTTCCTCATCTTTGTCCTGTTCATGATCTGGATGTTCCGGGGCATGAACCGGGGCATGGGCGGCCAGGGCGGACCCGGCGGCGGTTTCAACCCCTTCAATACCGGCAAATCCACCGCCCGTGAGGCCGATAAGAACGAGGTGAAGGTCACCTTCAAGGATGTGGCCGGCTTGTACGGCGCCAAGGAAGAAGTGATGGAGATTGTGGACTTCCTCAAGAATCCGTCCAAATACACCGCCCTGGGCGGCAAAATCCCCAAGGGCGCCCTGCTGGTGGGCCCTCCCGGAACCGGTAAGACCCTGCTGGCAAAAGCCGTGGCAGGGGAGGCCAATGTGCCTTTCTTCTCCATCAGCGGCTCGGACTTCGTGGAGATGTTCGTTGGCGTTGGTGCTTCCCGCGTGCGGGATCTCTTCCGCCAGGCCAAGGAGAAGGCCCCCTGCATCGTGTTCATAGACGAGATTGACGCCGTGGGCCGTGCCCGCGCCAAGAACGGCGGCTTCTCCTCCAACGACGAAAGGGAAAACACGCTCAACCAGCTGCTTACGGAAATGGACGGCTTCGGTACCAACAGCGGTGTCATAGTGCTGGCCGCCACCAACCGGGCCGATATCCTGGACCAGGCCCTCATGCGGGCCGGCCGCTTCGACCGCCAGATCCATGTGGAGCTGCCGGAGCTCAAGGAGCGCGAGGAAATCTTCAAGGTGCACCTCAGGGACATCAAGCTGGGAGAAGATTTCAACGTGGAGTTCATGGCCAAGCATACCCCGGGCTTCTCCGGGGCCGATATAGCCAACGTGTGCAATGAGGCGGCCCTCACCGCCGCCCGCCGCAACCATGAAAAGGTGCTGCAGCAGGACTTCCTGGACGCTGTGGACCGCATCATCGGCGGCCTGGAGCGCAAGTCCAACACCATCATGACCCCGGCCGAAAAGCGCACTACGGCGTATCATGAGGCAGGTCACGCCCTGGTGGGCTGGCTGCTGCCGTACGCAGACCCGGTGTTCAAGGTGAGCATCATCCCGCGCGGAAACGCCCTGGGCCTCACCTGGAGCCTGCCGGAGGAGCGGAAGAACTGGAGGCGCAGCGTAATGATGGACAAGATGTGCATGCTCATCGGCGGACGTGTGGCCGAGGAAGTGCTCAACGGAGATCCTTCCTCCGGTGCCCTCAACGACCTGGAACGGATGACCAGGATGGCCTATGGCATGGTTCAGTACATGGGTATGAGCAGCAAGGTGGGCCCGCTGTCCTTCTATGACTCCACGGGTTCCAGCGGGTATAATCTGGTAAAGCCTTATTCGGAGAAGACCGCTGAGCTCATGGACCAGGAGGTGAAGGCCATCGTGGACGACGTGCATAAACGGACCTTGAAGATTATCACGGACCATAAAGAGGAATTTATGCAGCTGGGTGCCCTTCTTTTGGAAAAAGAAGTTATCTTTGCAGATGATATTGAAAAGATTCTGGGTCCCAAGGCCAAACCGGAAGAGGACGACCGTTTTGAAGAACCTGCAGCGGAATGAACGCAACTGTAAAAAGAACCATATTCGGAGCCATCTTCCTGGCAGTAATGCTGGGAGGATTGCTGTTAAACCGGGTTCTGTATACCGTACTTTTTGCTTTCATCACCCTGGTCATGCTGGACGAGTTCTACCGCATGACCATGGAGAAATCGTACAGGAAACTGCAGCAGCTTGCCACCATCATGGGCTTTGCCTTCTTCCTTTGCGCCGGTCGGTATTTCTTCGGAGAGGATTCCCTGGCAGAACTGGCCGTGGAAGGCTTTTTCTGCGTGGCGGCGGTAATGGTCGCATCCATATTCCAAAAGGACCACACAGACTTTTTCCGTACCGGCTTCCTGTATGCAGGTCTCCTGTATATCGGCCTTCCGCTGGCCCTTTCCTTTGCCGTAGTAAGCCGGGGAGGGGAGTTCAGCGGCCTGCTCATGGTGGCCTTCTTCTGCATTATCTGGGCTTCGGATATCGGCGCGTATTGCTTTGGGATGCTCTTCGGGCAAAAGTTATGGCCCGCCAAGATGTGCCCCAAGATTTCGCCCAAGAAATCCTGGGCCGGGTATATCGGCGGCCTTGCCATGGCCGTTTTGGCCGGTGCAGTCATTTCCTGGACCGGCCTTGTGCAGTTCCCCATCTGGCACTGCATGATCATGGCGGCCCTCATGCATGTCATGGGCGTTTTCGGAGACCTCTTTGAATCCCTCTGGAAACGCGCCGTGGGCATCAAGGACAGCGGTTCCATCATCCCCGGCCACGGGGGCCTGCTGGACCGTTTTGACAGCTCATTATTCGCCATCCCCACCGGCGTAGCATATTTGGTATTAACCGGACTTTTCTAGAACTATGAAAGTAATTAGGATAGACAGAGACTCTTACGGAACCATCCTGGGAACCTGGGCAGTATGTGCCATACTCATTTTCCTGGTGGCGCATTTCATCCACACGCTGTGGATCAGCATTCCTATCTGCTGCCTGTTAATTCTGTTTATTGCATTCATCACCTGGTTCTTCAGGGTTCCGGACCGCAATACGCCGGAGGAACTGGACAACCGGCTGGTCACTTCCGTGGCCGACGGCAAAGTGGTCATCGTGGACAAAGTCACGGAAAAGGAATTCCTCAAGCGGGAATGCATCCAGATTTCGGTCTACATGGATTTCTTCGACGTGCACTGCAACTTCTGGCCGGTGAACGGAGAAGTAACCTATTACAAATACCATCCGGGAAAGTATATCCTGGCCTTCCATCCCAAGTCCTCGGAACTCAACGAGCATGCCTCATCCTGCCTTAAGAACGAGCATGGAGAGGTGTTTTTCAAGCAGATCGCAGGCACCTTCGCCCGCCGGATAGTCTGCTATTCGGAGCCCGGCAAAATGGAATACAGGGGAGAGCAGTGCGGCGTAATCAAGTTCGGCTCACGCATAGACCTCTTTGTTCCCACGGACGCGGAAATCAAAGTCAAGGTTGGAGATAAGGTTAAAGCAGTAGAGTCTATTATGGCAATATTGCCAGAATAGACTTAAATCGTTTCACTCACTGGGGGCCTAATCCCCCAGACCCCCTGTGTCGCTTCGCTCCGACGCTTCTATCAGCTGCACCAGTTTATCTACGGCTTCCGCCTCGGGGATGTGGCGGAGGACCGGTTCTTTACCTTTGTAGAGCGTTACCTTTCCGGCGCCTTCGCCCACGTAGCCATAGTCGGCATCGGCCATCTCTCCGGGACCGTTCACTATGCAGCCCATTACGGCTATCACCACGTTCTTTAAATGGCCTGTACGGGCCTTAACGGCCTCAAAAGCCTCCTGCAGGTTGTACATGGTGCGGCCGCAACCCGGGCAGGCGATGTATTCGGGCTTGTAGAAACGGCGGCGGCAGGCCTGCAGGATCTCGTTTTTCAGATACTCATCCTCGATGGGGATGTCGTCAATCTCATGGTTCAGCAGGGGAGCGCCCCAGTCGCAGGCGGCCTTCAGAATGGCTTCTTCCCTGTCACTCAGAGACCCCCGATCACGTCGGGGGTGACCGTCATGCCCGGCTTGACCGGGCATCCCATATCTATTCGCCAAATACATGGCCACCGGGACCTCATTCTCCGGCGGTTCCGTGAGGGACACACGGATGGTATTGCCGATTCCTTCCTGCAGCAGGGTGGAAATGGCCACGCAGGACTTGATGCGGCCCGTATCTCCGTTTCCTGCCTCCGTAACGCCCACGTGCAGCGGGAAAACCGTTCCGTCCTCCTGCATCAGGCGGGCAAGTTCCCTATACGCATTGATCATGACAACCGTGTTGGAAGCCTTCAGGGACACCACAACGTTGTAAAAAGACGCATCCTTGCACATCTGGAGCCACTCCATGGCGGCAAGGGCCATCGCCTGCGGGGTGTTACCGTATTTGTCCACTATATACCGGCCCAGGGAACCGTGGTTCAGGCCCACGCGGATGGCTGTCCCGTACTCCTTGCAAACCTCCAGGAACTGGGCAAAGCGTTCCCGGGCCTTCTGGTGGTCCGGATGGAAGTTACCGGGGTTGATACGCACCTTTTCCACCACCTTGGCGGCGGCAATGGCTATCTCCGAGGAGAAGTGGACATCGGCCACCAGCGGGACGTCATATCCCAGCGCGCGGAAACGGCGGTGGATCTCCGCCAGGCACTCCACGTCGGAAAGGGCGGGGACGGTGATACGGATGAGCTGCGCACCCGCATCGGCCACCTTTACGGCCTGCGCCAGGGTTGCCTCAATATCCGAAGTATGCGTATTGAGCATGGTCTGGGGGACGATGGGAGCATCGCCGCCGATGGTCACCGGACCCACTTTAACGGGAAGTGTCTTCATAGTTCTGCTGATTGTATTCCTGTTCAACGATTCGCTTTGCCATCTTCCGCAGCTGTGAGCGGGAATGGCCGTGACGGGGAGTGAGCTGATAATAAATGCCGATGGTGAGCCCGCTGTCCAGCGGATAGCCAAAACGGTAATAATACGGGCTTGTATAGTCCGGATCCCAGAACGAGCCCCAGCCCCATTTGATATGCAGGATGGCATGGATCTCAAAGGGATCGAACATCACACCGAAGCCCAGACCGCCCTTGAGGCCATAGGTCCAGCGCCTGTCGTAATCCTGGAAGGAATGCTCGTGCTCCAGGAAGGTCTTGGACTGGGCGTAACTCTCTTCCGGGATTCGGGTGATGGAACGCCTGTAGCCGCCATAGATGCCCACCTTGGCCATCAGCTTGAAGTGGTCACCAATATCAAAATGGAAATGGGACAGCATGAAGGCCTCGGGAACGGACATCATAGCTTTGTAGGCTCCGGACTCTGTAAAGATACTGCCCGTTTCCTTGATCCGCTTGAACTCGTAACCCTCGTAATCCTGCTGGGCGCCTATCTCCAGGCCCATGTTGGGGAATTTGCCGAACATGGTAAAATAACGGATGACGGAAAAACCGTACACCGGATACTGGACCTGCCAAAGAACATAACGGACCGGGTTGAAGTATCCATACTGGAAGGCGGCTCCGCCGAAGGCACCCACCATCCAGTAGTTGTTGACAGCCGTTTTTTGCACGGAAATACTGTCCAGATAGGCGTCCGTCACCTCCTCCGGCAGGGTAAAGAACTCCTCGTCCAGGTTCACTTCCACCTGAGCCCGGGCCACATAGGCGGACAAGACCGCCAGCAATAGGATCAGCAGTTTTTTCATCGGAACAGTTCCTCCATATCCAGGGTCCATATCATCTCGGCCCGTTCCAGCACTTTGATGAGGAACTGGTCGTCCACCTTGAAGAACTGCACCTTTTCCGGCTGCCGGTGCTCCAGGAGGTTACCCGTATCCACCAGGTTGTTCCTGTTCCGATCTTCCGTAATGCGGATACAGTACGAGCCTTCCTTAAGGTAGGGGAATACCAGCGGACCGTCTTCCGTTACGATGAAACTCCTGATCACCTTGTTCCGCTTGTCGTTGAGCAGGTCTATGATGTACTTGTTGTGAACGCCGGAAAGCTCCAGCCGGATGGAGCCGAATTTCTCTTCGTCCGGCAGCGTCACCTTCACCAGCGAGCTGTCGTTGTAAAAGCCGTTGATGTCCCGGAAACGCCGATGGGGGATTCTGAGGATGTAGTCGTATCCCTTCTGGAAGGGCTCGTCGGGCATCACACGGAATTTCCGGAGGTTGGTGGAATCCTTAATGAGAGAGAAGGAGACCAGGGCTTCCTGCTGGCGCGGGTTCACGGAGCGGAGAAGGAGGTCATCCCAACCGTCCTCCACAATGGGATACTTGAATTCCAGCTCAAAGCCATACTGCTCCACCGTGGTGGGATCGGCCGATGTGGTATAGATGCAAAGGGTATCCTCGTGCTTGCGGTCCCTGCTGGAGGTGCTCTTGTTCAGTTCGGCCTTGAGCTTCTTGTCCAGGACCAGCCTTACGGTCTCGTCCGTGGGCTTGGTTACCCCGGCGGTATCCGTCTTGTCGTAACGGATCTGCAGCTGCAGGGTATCCGGCATCTTGCGCTGGTCGTTCACCCACAGTTCCAGCGAGTCACCCTCCGGATTGATCTGGGAGATGAGCTTTTCCCGGGGAAGGCCCTTGATGCGCATGTCATGAATAACGGCATGGGGGGCATTGAAGGTAAGATAACCCGTCCGGAGATCTACCCGTTCCTTCTTCATGATCATCTGCCTGGACGGGGGTTCACGGAATACGCTAAGTTCCATTTCCGTCTTACGGGCCAGGCACAGTAACGTATCCTTCATGTCAAACTTCTTGAATTCGTACAGCGTATCGTTGATCACCCGTACCGGACGGAAGAGGGAATCCAGGAAGGCCACGCTCTCGGTCTCCGGATCGTACATATTGTTGTTGTTGAGGTCCTTGAGGGCATAGACCCGGTACAGGGTATCCTTGATGTTCCGAAGGCTGAAGAAGCCCCAGTCGTCCGTTCGCACCGCAGCATCGGGCCGGTGAAGGAAGATGGCCGAATCGGCATGATCCTTATAAAACAGCACCGTGGCGCCCTTGATGGGCATCAGTGTATTGCAGTCCTGCACCAGTCCTGTCACGCACATGGTGTCCAGCTGGTCGCCAGTGGTGAAGGCCAGCGTATAGCCCGGGTAGAGGTTTCCTTCGTTATTGTCCTGGATGGCGCCGGTAAGGTCCAGCGTGTAGGTGGTATTGGGCAGCAGGTCCTCTTCAAACGTAACAACCACGGACTTGCCGCGGATTACGGCCTTGGGCTTCTTCTCCTGAGGCGGGGAAAGGTAGATACCGTTGGCATCCTTGATCTTCACATACTCGTTGAAGGTGAAGCGGACGGACGCATTGTGCACCGGTACCTTCACTGCCCCCGGCAGCGGCGACAGTTTCACGATCACCGGGGGAATGGTGTCCTTGGGGCCGCCGGAAGGGGCCGATGTGGTATTGGCGCAGCCCGACGGGAACATCATGGCGCCAATCACCAGGGCGGCGGGTATGAGGGGAAGTAATGACTTTAACTTCATAGTTCGCTTCTTGATACATTGTCAATGCCCTCAATGGAGGACAGCTTCCGGATCATCTTCTCCAGGATCTCCCGGGAATTGACATAAAGGTCTATATAGCCTTCAAAAAGGCCGCTTTCGGCCGATAAATTGAGCCGGCGCATGTTCACCCCCATCACCAGGGAGAGATAGCGGGAAATCTCGTTTAACAGGCCCACCCGGTCGATGCCCCTGAGGGACAGACGCACCAGGAAGGAATTGTCTTCGGCCGCATGCTCCAGCCACTTGGGTACCACCACCCAGTCTCCGTGCAAAGCGGCAATGCTTTCCGCCACCGGACAGCTCTTCTTGTGGATGGTAATGGTGCCGTCCGACGCCTTGAAGCCCACCACCGGATCTCCAGGAATGGGGTTGCAGCAGCTTGCAATGGCAAATTGCGGGCCAGTAGGGTCGTCCGTATCGATAATGAACTCCCGCTGGGCCTGTACCTTCTGGTCCGGCTGCTCACGGCCCAGCATCTTCTTGAACCAGGACAGGCGGTTCCCGGACGAGCGTTTGAGCACATCGGCCAGGTTGTTAAGGTTCACACCGCCAATGCCGATCCGGAAGAACAGTTCCTCACGGGAAGGCGCGTTGTAGGCCACTTCCAGGCGTTGCAGGGTTCCTTCGTCCAGCTTGTAGCCCAGGGATTCCACCTGCGTTTCCAGGGTTGTCCGGCCGAATTCCACCGTCTGGCGGCGCTGGTTCTTGAAATACTCCACCACGGTGTTGCGGGCCCGGTGCGTAACCAGGAACTGCAGCCACTCGTGCTGGGGCTTGCCGTCTTCGGCCGTAATGATTTCAATCTTGTCTCCGGTCTTGAGCACGTGGCTCAGCTTCACCAGCCGCTGGTTCACCTTGGCCGCAATGGCCTTGGAACCCACCTCCGTATGGATGAGGAAGGCAAAATCCAGCGCCGTAGCGCCTTTCTGGATGGTCCGCTGCTCGCCCTTGGGAGTGTAGACATAGATCTCGGCACTGGTTAAGTCGTTGTGGATAATGTCCAGCAGCTCCAGCGCATTCACGTCCGGATTCACCAGGATGTCCTTGATGCGGGAAAGCCAGGTGTCCATTTCCTTGTCGCCTTCGCCCAGGTAGCCGTCTTTCTTGTACGCCCAGTGGGCCGCGATACCCTTTTCGGCAATGTCGTCCATGCGGCGGGTACGGATCTGCACCTCCACCCATACGCCCGTGTTGCTGAGGAGCGTGCAGTGCAGGCTCTCATAACCGTTGGACTTGGGGTGCTTCACCCAGTCCCGCAGGCGTTCCGGCATGTAACGATAGATGCCCGTGATGATGGAGAAGATATGGTAGCACTGGTCACGCTCGGAATCCTTGGAGTCCCGTTTGGCGTCGAAGATGATCCGGATGGCATACAGGTCATACACCTCGTCGAAGGGGATCTGCTTCACCTGCATCTTGTGCCAGGCCGAGTAGGGGGTCTTCACCCGCCGCTTGATCTCAAAGCTGAATCCCGCGGCGGTGAGCGCCTCCGAGATGGGCTGGACGAACTCGTTCATCTCCTTCTCCCGCTCGTGGATGTTCTTGTCGATGCGGGTCATGATATCGGCATACGCCTCCGGCTCCTTGTAGCGCAACCAGATGTTCTCCAGCTCGCTCTTGATGTTGTAAAGGCCCAGGCGGTGCGCCAGCGGAATGAAGATGAACATGGTTTCGCTGAGGATCTTGTCACGCTTGTGCTCCGGCATGTGCTCTATGGTGCGGCAGTTGTGCAGCCGGTCGGCCAGTTTGATGAGCACCACCCTCACGTCGTCGTTAAGGGTAAGGAGGATCCGCTTGAAGTTTTCGGCCTGCAGACTCTGCTGGGAGGCGTCCGAATCCAGGTTCTTCTGCTCCGTATCCAGCACGTTCTTGATCTTGGTGAGACCGTCCACCAGGGATGCAATCTTGTCTCCGAACTCCCGCTGGATATCCTCCACCGTATAGTCCGTGTCTTCCACCACGTCGTGCAGGAGGGCGGCGGATATGGACTTGTAGCCCAGGCCGATGTCGTCCACCACAATCTGCGCCACGGCTATGGGATGCAGCATATAAGGCTCTCCGCTGCGACGGCGGACGTTGCGGTGGGCATCATTGGCAAACTCGAAAGCCTTCTGCACCACCGCGAGTTCCTCCTCGTTGGCACAGCGCTTCCGGGCCGATTCCTTTAGAACGGCATAGTCCTGCTCAATGATGTCGTAATCCTTCTGGGTAAATTCCGAAAAGCTCATATCTGCATGGTTTTTTGAAGCCGCTGCTTGCGCCGGCGCACGGCATCTTCATTCATTTCGTCCAGTTTTTCCACCGTCA
>JAIKYL010000060.1 GCA_024683255.1 Bacteroidales bacterium
GAAATAACCCGCTCCGTCGCCGCTGATGCCCTTGCCGCCCTGTCCGGAATTGGAGACGGTGAGCGAGCCTGCATTCATCACGAAGAGCTGGTCGGCCTTTACGCCTGCGGAAGCCTTGTATTCCTTGTCTTCGTCGTCATAGGCGGTGCCGCCGGAGACTTTCACAACACTTACCCCGCCGTTGAACACCACCAGGCTGTCGGAGCTCATGCCCTTTTTCATGGCGGCCGATACGCTTACTTCCAGCGTACCGTCCGACACCACCAGGGCGTCTTTGCCCCGGATACCGTGGCCGGCGCTGGAGGATACGGTAATCTTGGGGGAGGCCACGAAGCGCACATAATCGTCGGAAACGATGCCGGATTTACCCTTGGCAGTCACGGTGAGGGAACCCTCGCCGCTGAAGATGAGCTGTCCTTCGGAGAAGAGGGCGGCTTTCTCGTCCTCGTTGGAGGGGGTGGCCGTGTATGCGGCCCCATCGGAGAGGGAATTATTCCCGTTCACCACCACGAAACAACGTTTCTTGCCCTGGTTGTTGATGGCGGCGCCGGCAGGGTTTGTAAGGCTCACCCCATCCAGGACGATAGCCTGCTTGTTGTTGGAATACACCTTAAAATAACCGTCCGATGCGCTTCCGGACAGTTTATACATAACCTTCTCCTTGGTGGAAGTGTTGTCCACGGTTACATGGTTGCCGTTTACGGAAACCACCCCGTTTGCGTCACCGCTCACGGTGGCGGCGCCGCTTTGGGAAAAAACAATGGAAATGGTCCTGTCGAAACTGGTATTGTCAATAAGGTCTTCGGCCGGTTCACTGTCGGTAATGCTCACGGTGCTGTTTCCCGCAGAAACATAGGATTGGGCACTTCCGTTGCCGTTTTCTCCGCCGTTGTTCCATGGGTCGGAACCCCAGATATCTTCTTTTTGGCATCCTGCCAGCGTCATTGCCATGGCAAGGAAAACAATAACAACTCTCTTCATAACCTTTAGATTTTAGTACACGTAACTTTCTGGCTTAAAGCTAAAACAAATTTTTTGCCGGACGGGATACTATTCAGCGAAGCCCGCCTTTTCTTCAGCGAACCGGCTTTCCCTTAATGAAAAAATGCTTACTTTTGCATCGGAATGGATACGCTCAGGAAACGGGAGATTCTTCTCAATGTCGGAGGCTGGCTGGCAGTCTTCGTCCTTGTACCGTTGGGCGTCTTTCTTCAGCCGCGAGCCGGATTCTCCTGGGGAGCCCTGCTGGAAATCTGGCTGGGCATCTTTCCTTTCCTGCTGCTTTATATGGGACATGACCTTCTGGCCGCCCCTTTCCTGCTCCGGAAGCAGTATCTGCCGTATGTCCTTGTTACCCTGACCCTGTTGGCCCTGTTCATCGTATACAGCCTGGGCCATGGTATCCGGCCGCCAGAGCAGCCGGAGGGAATGCCCCCTGTGGGAGGACCTTTCATGGGGATGGACCGTCCCGCACCGCCGGATGGCCGCATGCCCATGGAACCGGAGGTGATGAAGGTGGTAATGGGTGTTCTGGTGGTATTGGTGAATCTGGGTGTCAAGGCCGTGTTCAACATGCTCCGGAGTGAGCGCCGGATGCAGGAACTCCGGGCGGAAACCCTGGACAGGAAGCTGGAGACCCTCCGCTACCAGATTAATCCGCACTTTTTCATGAACACGCTCAACAACATCCATGCGCTGGTGGATGTGGATCCGGAACGGGCAAAGGAAAGTATCGAGGAGTTCTCCAAGATTATGCGGGTTGTCCTTTATGAGGGTAGTTCTCCCACCATTTCCCTGCGGCAGGAGGCCGATTTTCTCCGTCACTATGTGTCCCTGATGCGCCTGCGCTATCCGGAGTCGGTACAGATTGACCTGTCGCTTCCGGAGCAGACGGAAGGAGCCGAAGTGCCCCCGCTGCTGATGGCCTCCTTCGTGGAAAACGCTTTTAAGCACGGGGTCAGTTACGAGGCTCCGTCCTTTGTGAGGATTTCCCTCTCCCGGGAAGAGCACAAGATAGTATTCAACTGTGAGAACAGCCGCCATTCCCTGCCGGAAAACGGGCCGCACGGCCTGGGGCTGGAGAATATCCGGAAGCGGCTGGATTTGTTGTATGACGACGCCTATACCTTACAGATAGACGATTCACCGGAGCGCTACGGGATTTCCCTTGTGCTCCCGGAAAGGAAGGCTGCGGTATGATCAGGGCCCTTTTTCTGGACGACGAGCCCCTGGCCCTCCGCCAGCTGGAGCGTTATGCGGCTCAGATGCCGTTTCTTGAGGTGGTGGCGGCTTGTACGTCGGCCTCCGCGGCAAAGGAATATATCCCGTCTGTGGATGTGCTGTTCATAGACATCAATATGCCGGATATAACGGGGCTGGACTTTGTCCGCTCTCTGGAACAGCCCCCGCTGGTAGTCTTTACCACTGCCTATGCCGAATATGCCCTGGAGGGCTTCCGGGTAAATGCCGTGGGCTATCTGCTTAAGCCTTTCAGCCTGGCGGAATTCCGGGAGGTGGCGGAGAAGGTGAAGATGATAGTGGAATTGCACCGTAAGGCAGAGGAAATCCGGGATCCGGTTTCCGTCCTCTATTTTAAAACGGATTACAAGACAGTTCCGGTATCCGTAGATAGAATCCAATATGTAGAGAGTATGAGTGAATACCTCAAGCTCTACTTAGACGGGCAGGAAATGCCGTTGGTTGTACTTTACAGTCTCAAGCGGCTCATGGAACAGTTGCCTGAAGGCCGATTCATGCGGGTACACCGCTCATATATTATTCCGCTGGACCGCATCCGAGAGGCCAATGCTTCCGTAGTGGTATTGGACAATGGAACTTCCATCCCTGTTGGAGAAAGCTACAGGGCTGCTTTCAAGGAATATCTGGCTTCCCGCTGATTATTCCTTCCCCGCCAAATGTTTCTCCCAGGCCCAGGCGGCCTTGAGGGTTTCTTCTACCGTACGGGTGGCTTTCCAGCCCATTTCCGTATTGGCCAGGGTGGGATCGGCCCAGATGGCCGTTACGTCGCCGGGGCGACGAGGGGCAAATTTCCAGTTGAGCTTTACCCCGTTCACCTTTTCAAAGGCGTTCACCAGCTCCAGCACACTCACGGGGCGGCCGGTGCCCACGTTGAACACCTCGCAGTCCTTTTTCATCTTACCTTCCATCATGCGGGTGACGGCAAACACGTGCGCCTTGGCCAGGTCCACAATGTCAATGTAGTCCCTGAGGCAGGTGCCGTCCGGGGTGGGATAGTCGTTGCCGAAAATGCTCAGACATTCCCGCTTGCCGATGGCGGTCTGGGTGATGAACGGAACCAGGTTGTTGGGAACCCCGCGCGGCAGCTCTCCGATGAGGGCGCTGGGATGTGCGCCGATGGGGTTGAAATAACGAAGCAGGATGCCCTTGATCTTGCCTTCCGAAGCCTTCACGGTGTCCCGCAGGATGTCTTCGCACATGGTTTTGGTGTTTCCGTAAGGGGAGGTGGCGGGCTTTCGCGGCGTTTCTTCCGTTACGGGCACCTTGTCCGGCTCTCCGTAGACCGTGGCCGATGAGGAGAACAGCACATTGCATCCGCCTTTGTCCAGGGCGGCCTGCAGCACGTTCAGGAAGCTCTGCAGATTGTTCTTATAATACATCAGCGGCTGGGCTACGGATTCACCCACGGCTTTGTAGGCGGCAAAATGGATGACGGCGTCAATGGGGTATTTGGCAAAGAGGGCGCGGGTCTGCTTTTCATCGCAGAAATCCACCACTTCCAGCGGGAGGTCTTCCCGTCCGGTGATCTTCTTTACGCCCTCGAAGCAGGTACGGTCGCAGTTGGAGAAATTGTCGGCCACAACAACGTCGTAGCCCGCTGCCAGCAGTTCCACCGTTACGTGGCTCCCTATAAAACCGGCGCCGCCGGATACCAATACCGTCTTATTCATCGCTTTCCGTATTAATATCAGTGTTAATGTCTGTGTTTATTTCCGTACTGTCCGTACCAATGTCTTTGCTTTGCTTTTTGGCCTGCCGGCGCCGTTCCCGCTCCAGATACTTCTCCAGGCGTTTCCGCTCTTTCTGCGCCTTCTTTTCCAGGCGCTGGAGCTGTTTCAGTTTCTTGGCCCGTTCCCGTTCCAGCTTCTTCTGTGCTTTGGCGGCCTGCCGCTCTGCGTATTTGCGGTCCGCTTCGGCCCATTTGGCTTCCCGGGCCGCCTGTTTTTCGGCCCGAATCCGCTCTTTCTCCGCCTCCCGGGCGGCTTTTTCCTGCGCTTTTATCTGTTCCGGGGTGAGTGGCGTAACCACCGGCGGCTCAGAAACGTTGAGAGAATCGGAAGGGGCCAGAGGCGATGCTGTCCCGGCCGAATCCAGGGGCGAGGCAATTCCAAGGGAGTCGGCGCCTGCTGCCAGGGAATCCTTCGGAGACAGATTCATCAGGGAATCGGCCAGGGCGTCGGTTTCCCGGTTCATGCGTTCCAGGGAGTTCGCAGCGGCCCTCCGCTCCTGCTCCCGGGCCACCGAGATGGAATCCCGCCGGGCAATGTCATTGAACAGTTTGGTAATATATCCGGGGAAATAATCCTCCGTTACGTCAAACTTCACATGCGGCCGGCGAAGGTAGGTAACCCTTTCACTCTTGCGGGGTTTCAGGGTGGTGACATCCTCGGGCGAGGTGGGCTGCTTGTCGGGATCCCAGCGGAAGCCCTTGAGGGTTTTTTCGTCCTTGCGCAGCTGAACGGTGGGATAACCGTCATTCTTGGGATTGTCGTAATAGTAGATATGGTCTATGTCGCCGTTTTCGAAGGTGGCATAAATCATCTTCGCCTCCACCTTGTTCACCGTGGCCAGGGCATTGTCTTCCGTCAGGTAGAACAGGGAGGAAGCGCCACCCAGGGCATCAAATCGTCTGAGCGTGCGGGCCTCGTCAAAATAGGCCACCATCTCCACGCTTCGGATTTGGTCAAAGGCGTCTTGGGCCTCCTGGATGGTAATGAAAGCGTTGTTCAGGAGGTGCGCCTTTTCGGCCTCCTGGTTTTTCACCACCACATAAATGCTGTCCGCCGAATACTGTTTGTTCCCTTCGTTGTAAATCTTGGGATCCCCGTACATGCGGGCCAGGGAATCCAGGTCCGAGTAGATGAGCGAGTCGCAGGCCATCTGCATGTTTCTCCGGAACATCCGTACATTTCGGTTGGCCCAGAAGAAATTGATTTTGGTGGTGTCCGGAGCCGGCGCAGCCACTGGCGCTGGCGTTGCCGGTACGTTCAAGCTGTCTGCCTGCTGGGTTTGCAGGCTGTCCGCCTGGACGGCCAGACTGTCCCCAGGTGCTGCCAGACTGTCGGCGGGAGGAGTTGGAGGTGCAGGAGGGGTGGGAGGAGTGGGCGGTGTGGGAGGGGCTTCCGAAGCTTTTGGCGGTGTGGCCGTCTTCTTGGGATTCTTCTTTTCGGCGGCTTCGGCAGCCTTCTTGGCCGCTTCCTCCGCAGCTTTCCGCCGATATTCCATTATGGCATCCCCGCCCAGGTCTTTCATCCTTTTATTGGCATCGGCCACCCAGGGCTCCGGGATGTCGCACTTCTTGTAGGTCTGCATGTAGATAACGTCCCCGCCCAGGTACAGGGTGTCCCGCTGCCTCTTTTCTTCGATAATGGACATGAGCGCGGGCTCATAGCTCATCCGTACCTTACCGAGGGAATCCTCATACTCGAACCGGCCCGCCAGCGCAAAGAAGTTGCGCGTGGTGTCCATCAGCTCCACATTGCCCAGCATATCCAGGTCGTTCCGGGCGCGGTAGTAGAACAGGGAATCGGCCCAGGCTTCCTGGCTGTCCGAGAGCAGGTGCACCTTGTTCCGGAAGAAGAACAGTTCCCGGCTTCTGTCATACCAGCCGTCATCGGCCGACAGCATGTTGTCGTCCTGCCACATGTCCGTCCCGTAGCCAAAGTAGGCCGTGGAAAGGTCGCTCCGGTATTCCAGGCGGGAGGTCTTTATGAAGGTGGTGTCCAAATACATGTTCACGTCCTGGTTGAAGGTGAACAGCTTGGCCTTGGCGTCGTAGATGCCGTACCGGCTTTCCATGATCTGGCCGTCCTTGTCCCTCATGGCGCCGCCGCTTTGGAACACGGCCACGGAGTCCTTGGTGTTGTAGTCCAGGTAACGGGTGCGGAGCGTATTGCCGTCCTTGTCCAGAAGCTGCACCAGGTCTCCACGGAATTTAGCCATATTCTCGTCGGAGACATACTGGAGGGTGGAGCTGGACAGGGTGGTTCGGTCCTGGATAATGCGGACGTGTCCTACGGCATCAATGATGTTGGTGTTAACATTCCAGAGAGCCGTGTCGCAGATGAGATAGGTGTCGTTGTGGAGGAATTTGGCGGGCCCCACCACCTTGCGGTAATCTACGTCGTCTATCTGCAGCAATTGGGCCGATTTGGCGCTTATCAGGCGAACTTTGTCGTCCTTTTTCTCCTGGGCTTGTACGGACAGGGCCGCCGCCATGAAAAGCAGCAGTCCCCAAACAGTCCTATGAGCCCTGGTAAAACGCACTATTTCCGGGTATTCCAGATTTCGCGGGAGAAGTCACACTGGGAGAACATCGGATCAATCACAATGTACGTATCCTTGATCTTCTCTTCCAGGAATTCGTTCACGGCATCCATCTGTTTGATGCTCATGACCCGCTCCTGGATTTGCGTATAGTCGTTCTCAAAGGTGGCGGTGTGGGCGGGGATGATTTTATCCACCCGGATAATCTTGTAGACCAGATTACCGGAACGGCCCTGCTCATAGCCTTCATTGTCAAGGGATTCCACCGGTTCTGAGATTTCTCCCGGCTTCAGGTCCTTGATGGCGGCATAATCGGCCGGTTTCAGCTGGTCGATCTCGTAGTAGGAAGAACCGGTGGCCGGGTCTGCCATCTGTCCGCCGTTGGTGCGGGAAGCCATGTCTTCGGAGAAGAAACGGGCCGCCAGTTCAAAGGGGATTTCATCTTCCAGGATCTTGGTACGGAGGCTGTCCAGGCGGGAGAAGGCCTTCTCCCGGTCTTCGGCCGTGTACTGGGGTTTGAGGAGGATGTGGCGGGCATTGAACATGTCACCGCGCTTCTCAATGACTTCAATGATGTGGAAGCCGTCCGGGGTCTCCACAATCTGGGAGATGGTACCGGGCCGAAGGGCCATGGCGGCATCCGAGAAGACAGGCCAGAAGATGGATTTGGAGGCCATGCCCAGTTCTCCGCCGCGGCGGGCGCTGCCCGGATCTTCGGAATACAGGCGGGCCAGGGTGGCGAACTTCTCTCCGGCGATAATACGTTCCCGGAGTGAGAGCAGGCGCTCTTTAACGGCCATCTTGGCGGCCTCGCGGTCCGGATAAACGCAAATCTGGCTAAGCTGGTATTTCACGGGAATCACCGGGAGATCTTCCGGATCCGTGGCGGCAATGTACTGCTTTACGTCATAGGGCGTCACTTCCGGAATTTCACCGGCCACCTGGTAGCGCTCCTGCTCCGTAAGGCTCTGTTCTTCCAGCACCTTGCGCCATTCCTGACGGAGCTTGTAAAGGGGTTTGCCGAAGTATTTCTCCATTTCCTCGTCTCCGCCCAGCTGGGTGCGCAGATAGTCTATACGCTGGTTGAGGTTATTGTCCACCATGTCGTTGTTCACCGTGAGGGAGTCCAGGCGGGACTGCATGAGGAAGAGTTTGGATTCCATCATGCTCTGCAGCAGCTCGCAGCGCATCCGCTGGTCCACGTTCTGGCCGCCGGCCCGCATCTGCTGCACCTCGTTCTCAATATCGGACACCAGGATCACCTCGCCGCCCAAAACGGCTACGGTTTTGTCCACAAGGCCGTTCTGGTATTTCTGGGCATTCATCACGAGGCAGCTTAGCAAAGCTCCTGCAATTGTCAATACACGCTTCATATTCAGTAAATTACAAATCTGTTGTTTCTGCGGGCATCTTCCAGCAAGTCCTGTTCCAGGGAAGTGGTGAGCGCATGCTTTCGGGTATTCAGGATAATATCCCGGATGCGTTCCGCGCAAAACTCCTCGGGGGCGGTTTTCCCTTGCAGGACGATGTCCACAATATAGGCGATGCGGAGGTTGCCGGCATTATCCGGCAGCTCTGCAAACTGATTCTTGATGGATCCCAGCAGCGACTGGTAATCCGTACCCAGCTCCTGGGCCAGGGTGATGGCGTCCATCCAAGTATCCGACGAGTCTCCGTACTTGATGGCGGCGGTATAGGCCAGACTTTCCGCCTCCAGCACGTCCGAATCCTCATTGGAGGACATCAGGGTGCGGATTTCCTTGAGACTGTGCGAATCGGCCGGAATAATCATGTAGCGGGCCTTCACCACCGGACGGTCCAGGATGAACTTGTCCGGATTGGCCTGGTAGTACGCTTCCACCTCCTCGTCCGTGACCAGGGTGTCCAGCCGCTGGTTGATGTACAGCTGCTCGTAGCGGTATTTGAGCAGGGATCTGCGATAGCTCTCCAGCTCTTCCGAGACGTCTTTTTCCTCCTTGGACAGCTGCTCGTCGGCCATGTCCAGCAGGAGGAGGTCCTCCGCCCAGGCCCGGATATACTGCTGGGCCAGGCCCACGCTGTCTTCCGAGGAAACGCCTGCGGGAATATAGCTTTCCAGCTGGCTCCGGTGCAGGCGATGTTCGCCCACACGGGCCACCACCTCCCCCTTGAAGAGTTCCGTGGCGGTGTCGCTCAGGCGGTCCACCATCTTACAGGAGAGGAGCGCCAGGGAAGCCATTCCTATGAAAAGCCATTTTTTCATAATATCCTACAAAGATAGTAAAAATTACTATTCCAGCAGCAAAGAGAGCATCCGCATAAGGACGGCGCGGACATCGGCCTGTTTGGCCGTGGTGTTGTTGGTGAGGAGGGAAAAAGTGATCTGGGGCTTTCCCTCCGTGTCCAGGATGTAGCCGGAATAGCACAGCGTCCCTTCCATGGAGCCGCTCTTCATCCGCAAGCGACCGGCCGATGAATTGCCGGAAAGCACGCCGTTCAGCGTCCCTTCGTCCGGCCGGGGCAGGGAGGAGAGGAAGGCGTCAAAGGCGGGGCTTTTCTCCATGGCTTCCAGGAAGGAAACCATCCACCGGGGCGAGAGATGGTCGTGGCGGGAAAGGCCGCTCCCATCCTTGTAACAAACGCCCTCAGGATCCACGCCAAGTCCCAGAAGCACTTCATTCATAGCCACATAGCTGCTATCGTAATAGGCCAGCGTGGTGGCGCTTTCTCCCATGGCGCGAAGGAGCATTTCGGCATAGAAATTATCGCTCCTCACGTTGGTTTCCCGGGCAATCTGCCGGAGGGTGGGAGATTCGGTACTGCCGATAACAACGGGCTCACCGGCCTTCTCCACCGGCACGAAATCCGCTCCGCGGAGGTAGCCGCTGCGGTCAATATCGGCATAGCCGCCGGTAACATCCCAGCCTGCGGAAGTGAGGCTTTTCCAGAAATAGTAGGCGCAGGTGAGGGCGCCGAATTTGTTGGAGAAGTGCTCCGTCTTGGCCGGCCGGTCCGTGGCGAAACTGCCGCGCAGCTCTGCATAAGGCGCCAGGTCCGTGGTGTAAAGGTACAGGCTGTTGCCCGTTCCGGCGGGGCCGGTAAAGCTGTAATTGGTAAAGTGAATCCAGGGAGTTTCCGGGTAGGTCTGCGTGACGTTAACGGTGTTGCCCAAGGCCGATGCCTTCACCTGATAATCCACGGCATTGCCGTAGAAGCAAAGCGCGTTACCGCCTGTGCCATAGTAAGTTCCGGTGTCGTTATAGGACCAGGAATCCTGCTCCAGATTGCCTTCATAGGCGCGGCCGTCGCCCACGATGCGCCCGTCTATGCGCTGGATGCCCGCCGCCTTCAGGAGGGTCTTCCACTTCCAGAAAAGGGCGTCCGGTTTAAGGGCGATGGAATCCTTTGCCGCCAGGGTGGGATCTCCCCCGCCGATGATATACAGGTCCCCCTTGAGCGTGCCGTCCTCCAGGATGGTGCCGGTATAGCCCAGCCGGGTGGAAAAACGGTGCTCCGGGCCCAGTGCGTGCAGTGCCGTGCCGGTGGTGACCAGTTTCAAGTTGGAGGCCGGCATCATCCGCTGCGAGGCGTTGTAATCCAGGAGTGTATTGCCCTGGGCGTCCCGGGCCAGAACGCCCCAGACGGCGTTTTTGAGGGGGCCGCTTTCCGCCTGGCGGAGGGCGTATTTCTGGGCCTGTGTCTGTGCCGCCGCCGTCAGGCAGGGCAGGAAGGCCAGCAGGGCGGCCATGGTAAGGATCCTTTTCATCATTTTGCAAAAATACGGCATTTTTTCCGCATAAATAGTGCCAACTCGTGCCCTGCCGACTTTTTTCACATCCCCGGATAATAATTAAGGATTGAAAGGGCTAAGGTGAATAATTGTGAAAAACTATTGGAAAACTAAAGATTTTATTATGAATTTTTTAAATAAACACTTGTTTTTTATTAAAAAAATGCCGTTCTTGTAGACTGAAAATGAAAAACCGACTATGGCCAAAATTGAAAATATTAACGGAAAGGCACCGGAAGGAAATGTGCTTGTGGTAAATACGGGTTCCATCACCACCAAATTCGCCTATTATAAGGACGGGGAAATAGTGATTGACCAGAAACTGGAGCACTCTGTCCAGGAGCTTTCCCGCTTTGCCGATGTAATGGACCAGGACCGGATGCGCACGGACGCCATCCTCAGCGCCCTCAAGGAAAAGGGCATCCGCCTGGAGGACATAGACATAGTGATGTGCCGCGGCGGCCTGTTCACCCCCTGCATCACCGGCGTGTACAACGTGAATGCCGATATGCGCCTGGTGCTCTCGGAGAGCCGGGAAGGCAACCATGCCTGCAACCTCAGCGCCCTCATCGGCGACAATATCGCCCATGAAATCAACGACCTCCGGGACAAGGAAGGCATCAAGCCCCGTTTCGGCGCCTGCGTGGCCTATGTGGCGGATCCGCCCATGGCCGATGAAATGTTGCCGGAGTGCCACGTGGGCGGCATTCCGGAGTTCCCGCGCCGTACGCTGTTCCATGCCCTTAACACCCGTGCCATCATGCGCCGTTATCTTCGTGAGACCGGCCGGAAGGCGGAAGACACCACCGCCATCATCTGCCACATGGGCGGCGGCGTAACCATTTCCCTGCACCGGGGCGGCAAGGTGATCGATACATCCCATGGCCTGGGCGGGGACGGCCCCATCACCCCGGAGCGCGCAGGCTGCTGCCCCCCTTATCCGCTCATAGACATGTGCTTCAGCGGACAGTACACCAAACAGGAAATCAAGAAAAAGCTCATCGGCAAAGGCGGCGCCGTGGCGTATTTCGGCACCAACGACATGAGAGAGGTGGTCCGGAAGGCCAAGGAGGGAGAACCGGAATATGTCCTCTTCATGAAAGCCTTTGTCCTTAACATAGCCAAATATATCGTGGCGCAGGGCGCCGTGGTGGACGGCAAGGTGGATGTAATCATCCTCACCGGCGGCGTGGCATACAGCCAGGACATCACGGACGCCATCACCAAAAAGGTGAGCTGGGTAGCCCCCGTGAAGGTTTATCCCGGAGAGAACGAGCTGGAGTCCCTGGCCGAGAACGGTTATATCATTCTGGCCGGTGCCACCAAAATCCATACGTACAACAAAGACCGCATAATAGAAGATTAACACTATGGCAGAAATCGATTATTCGAAAAGATCTTTTAACTACTATCCCACCAATGCAATAGTTTTTTCCAAATGCATTGACGGCCGGTGGAGCAAACCGGAAGTGACCAACGACTTCAATTTCTCGGTTCACTGTTTCGGCGGTGTGTTCCATTACGCACCCTCCTGTTTCGAGGGTCTCAAGGCCTACCGCGGCGTGGACGGACGGGTCCGCATGTTCCGTCCGGACGAAAACGCCAAGCGCATGGCTTCCAGCGCCCAGTACCTGGACATGCCTTCTCCCACCATGGAGATGTTCCTGGACATGTGCATCCTGTGCGTTCAGGAAAACTGGGATTATATCCCGCCCTATGAGAGCGGCGCATCGCTCTATCTCCGTCCGGTCCTTTTCGGCATCAACCCCCAGTTGGGCATCCATTCCTCCAAGGATGTGATGTTTGCCGTGATGGCATCGGCCGTGGGCACCTATTCCGGCGCCAAGGCGCTGGTGCCCGGCACTGCCGTCCTCTCCCGCAACTATGACCGCGCGGCCACCTACGGCTCCGGCGGCTACAAGCTGGGCGCCAACTACGCTCAGTCCCTGCATGCGTACAACCTGGCCCACCGCATGGGTTACAGGGAGCTTCTGTTCCTGGACAGCGCCACCCACACCCACATTGAGGAGTTCGGCTCATCCAACTTCTTTGCCATCAAGCACGGCTGCTACATCACCCCCAACTCGCCCAGCGTACTGCCTTCCATCACCAACAAGAGTCTGCGCAAGGTGGCCGAGGAAATCGGCCTCAAGGTGGAGCGCCGCACCATTTTCATCGACGAGCTGGAAACCTTCGAGGAGGTGAACTCCTGCGGTACGGCGGTGGTGGTTACCCCCATCAGCCGCATTGATGACAAGGTTACCCTGGAAAGCGGCACCATCACCCGGGAATACAAGTATCCGGAAATCTGCGGCCCCATCACGGAGAAACTTTACAACCGCATCGTGGGCATCCAGAAGGGCATTGAGGAAGACACCTACGGCTGGTGCATGTTCGTGAACGACCCTCAGTGATGAAAGACAGGATCAAGGCCCTCCTGGCGGAGAACAAGGCCGATGAGGCCATCGGCATCCTGGAACAGTACCGCGGAGAAGGCGGAGCCATGGATGACGAACTGTTCTACCTGCTGGGGAACGCCTGGCGGAAGATGGGGAACTGGCAGATGGCCATGAACGGCTACCTGGAAGCGGTTCACCTGAATCCGGAAAGCCCGGCCGCCCAGGCCCTGGAGATTGCCAACGAGATCCTGGATTTCTACAACAAAGACATGTACAATCAATAATTTTACACCATATGGCTAAAATGAAAGGAGCGACCGTTGTCGACATTGAACGCTGTAAAGGCTGCGGCCTTTGCGTTGTGGCCTGTCCGCTTCACGTGCTGGCCTTAACCACCAAGAGCGTGAACCAGAAGGGCTATAACTATGCCGATGCTGTCCTGGAAGACACTTGCACGGGCTGTGCCTCTTGCGCCATTGTTTGTCCGGACGGCTGTATTACCGTTTATCGTAAAAAGGAGGATTAACCATGGCAGAGAAAGAAGTAACCCTGATGAAAGGCAATGAGGCCATTGCCCATGCCGCCATCCGTTGCGGTTGCGACGGCTATTTCGGCTATCCTATCACCCCTCAGTCGGAGGTCCTGGAAACCCTGGCCGCCGAAAAGCCCTGGGAGACCACCGGCATGGTGGTGCTGCAGGCAGAGAGCGAGGTGGCTTCCATCAACATGGTTTATGGCGGCGCTGCCACCGGCAAGCGCGTCATGACCTCTTCCTCCAGCCCGGGCATCTCCCTTATGCAGGAAGGTATTTCCTACATGGCGGGTGCGGAACTCCCGGCCCTTATTGTTAACGTTTCCCGCGGCGGCCCCGGCCTGGGCACCATCCAGCCCAGCCAGGCGGACTATTTCCAGACCGTCAAGGGCGGCGGCCACGGAGACTATCGGCTCATCACCCTTGCGCCCGCATCGGTACAGGAAATGGCCGATTTTGTGGACCTGGCCTTTGAGCTGGCGTTCAAATACCGCAATCCGGCCATGATCCTGAGCGACGGCGCCATCGGCCAGATGATGGAAAAGGTGGTCCTGCCTCCTTTCAAGCCCCGCCGCACGGAAGAGGAGATTGCCAAGGAATGCCCCTGGGCAACCACCGGCCGCATCGGCATGCGCAAACCCAACATCGTGACCTCCCTGGAACTCCGTTCGGAGGAAATGGAGCAGAACAACCTCCGTATCCAGGCCAAGTACCGCGAGGTGGAAAAGAACGAAGTCCGCTTTGAGGAATACAAGACGGAAGACGCCGAATATCTCATTGTGGCCTTCGGCAGCGCCGCCCGCATTTCCAAGAAGGTAATTGCCATCGCCCGGGAGCAGGGCATCAAGGTGGGCCTGTTGCGTCCCATCACCCTTTGGCCTTTCCCCACCAAGCGGATTGCCGAACTGGGTAAGAAGGTGAAGGGCATCCTTTCCCTGGAAATCAATGCCGGCCAGATGGTGGAGGACATCCGCCTGGCCGTGGAGTGCAAGATTCCGGTGCAGTGGTACGGCCGCCTGGGCGGCATTATCCCGGAGCCGGAAGAGGTTGTGGAGCAAATCAAGAAAATGACCCGCTAAAAGCTACGCCTTATGACAAAAGAAGAAATCATTCAGCCGCAGAACCTGGTTTATAAGAAACCCGAACTGCTTAATGATGTGCCCATGCATTACTGCCCGGGCTGCAGCCACGGCGTAGTGCACAAGCTCATTTCCGAGGTAGTGATGGAAATGGGTATGGCCGAAAAGACCATCGCCATCTCCCCGGTGGGATGCGCGGTGTTCGCCTATAAATACATCGATGTGGACTGGCAGGAAGCCGCCCATGGCCGCGCGCCGGCACTGGCATCGGCCGTCAAGCGCCTGTGGCCGGACCGCCTGGTGTTCACCTATCAGGGCGACGGTGACCTGGCCTGCATCGGCACGGGAGAAACCATCCATGCCCTCAACCGTGGGGAAAACATCACCATCATCTTCATCAACAACGCCATTTACGGCATGACGGGCGGCCAGATGGCCCCTACAACCCTCCTGGGGATGAAGACCGTCACCTGCCCTTACGGCCGCGATCCCAAGCTGCACGGCTACCCG
Source organism: Bacteroidales bacterium (assembly GCA_024683255.1). The sequence goes on from JAIKYL010000060.1 coordinate 14,815, forward strand.
CTCAAGATGGCCGATATCGCCGCTTCCCTGGAAGGCACCTGCTATGTGACGCGTCAGAGCGTACAGAACGTGGGTGCCATCCTCAAGGCCAAGAAGGCCATCCGCAAGGCATTCGAGTATTCCATGCAGGGCAAGGGCTCCAACCTGGTGGAGATTGTTTCCACCTGTAACACCAACTGGCGCATGAGCCCGGACAAGGCCAACAAGTGGATGGAAGAGAACATGGTTCCCTTCTACCCTCTCGGAGATCTTAAAGATAAAGGTAAAGAGTTATGACACACGAGATTATCATATCCGGATTCGGAGGACAGGGCGTCCTCTCGATGGGCAAGATCCTGGCCTATTCCGGCCTGATGGAAGATAAGGAAGTAACCTGGATGCCAGCATACGGCCCGGAGCAGCGCGGCGGCACCGCCAACGTGACCGTCATCGTGAGCGACGAGCCCGTTTCGTCCCCCATCCTGAGTTCATACGATACGGCCATCGTGCTTAACCAGCCCTCGCTCGAGAAGTTCGAGAGCAAGGTGAAGCCCGGCGGCAGCCTCATCTACGACGGCTACGGCATCAACACGCCTCCCACCCGCAAGGACATCCACGTCTACAGGATAGACGCCATGGACAAGGCGGCGGAGATGAATATGATCAAGGTTTTCAACATGATGATCCTGGGTGGCCTGCTCAAGATTCACCCTATCGTGAGTGTGGAAAGCGTGCTGAAGGCCTTGCGCAAGACCCTCCCCGAAAGGCACCATCACCTCATCCCGATGAACGAAGAAGCCATCAGGATGGGTATGGATATCATAAAGGAGGTCTAGCCCAAACGCTGGAAACTGTATCCGAAGCGCTCGAAAGCCGCCCTTTCGAGCGCTTCTCTGTCATCGGGATGCGCTATCGAAATAAGGAGCCTGGCACGCTCGGCCAGAGATTTCCCGCGAAGGTACACTATTCCGTGCTCGGTGGCAACGTACTGAGTCTGGAAGCGGGTGGTGACAACTCCGGCCCCGGGGGTTAGCGTGGGCACTATCTTGGCCTTGCCTTTGGCCGTGCGGGAAGGCATCGCTATGAAGGTCCTGCCACCCTCGGAAAGTGAGCATCCGTACATGAAGTCGTGCTGTCCGCCCACGCTGGAGAAGATGGTGGTGCCTATGGAATCCGCGCATATCTGCCCGGTAAGGTCTATCTCTATGGCCGAATTGATGGCGCAGGCCTTCGGGTTCTGGGCTATAAGGAAGGGGTCGTTGGTGTAGGCCACGTCGAAGAACTCCATGCTGTGGTTGTGGTCGATGTATTCGTACATCTCTTTCGACCCTATGGCGAGGGCTGCGACGCTGATGCCCGGTTTCACCTTCTTCAGGCTGTTGTCGATGACGCCCTCCTTCATCAGGCGTATCACGCCGTCGGTCATAGCCTCTGTGTGCAGGCCCAGATGTTTGTGGTTCTTGATGCCGTTGAGCACCGCGTTGGGGATGCCTCCCACGCCTATCTGCAGGCAGGCCCCGTCCGGGATTTCTGAGGCGACGTTGGCACCGATGGCGGCCTCTATCGGCGTCGGCTCCCCAAAGGTCATGGCGAAGGGGGCTACGTCGCAGAGCACTGCCGCGCTGATCTTGCTCTCGTGAATCATGCAGTCCCCGTAGAGGTAGGGGATGTTGGGGCTGACCTCGGCGATGACCACGCGGGCTACCTCCGCTGCCGCCACGGCGATATCTGCAGATATGCCAAAGCTACAGTATCCGTTCTCGTCCGGCATGGAGCAGGTGATGAAGGCCACGTCCACGGGGAATTCCCCGCGGCGGAACATGCCGGGAACTTCACCCAGGAATGCGGGAGTCATGGAACCATATCCGGCGGCCACGTGGGCGCGCTGGTCCGCGCTGATGAATATGCTGTTCACCAGGAAGGAATCCTTGTATTCGGGTTTGCAGAAGGGTGCCGGGTCCTTGTGCACGTTGAATCCGGAAGTGATGGTGACATCCCGCAGTTCGGCGTGGCGCCTGGCCAGGGCTTCCTGCAGGAGAACGGGCACGGATGCGCCTCCCTGACAGCAGATGGTGTCGCCGCTGCGCACAAGTTTTACGGCTTCGTCGGCAGTTACGTATTTCATTCGTTCACGAGTTTTACAAACAGTTTCAGGTGCTCGTCCAGCAGGCGGAAATCCTCGTCGGTGAGCAGGCGGGACACGCATACCCGGATGCCGCTCTGGCCGCTTCCGGTAGTGTTGAGGGGGATGGCGATGATGCCGCAGCGCAGCAGCGCTTCCAGCAGTTCGCGGTTGTTGAGGTTCTTGTATCCTACCGTATAGAAGAAGCCGTCGCTGATGGTCTGCTCCATGTCCTTGTCGTACACGAGATGGAAGCCGTTGGCGTCGAAAATCTCGCGGGAGCGGTGGGCGCGCAGGCCGTAGTCCCGGAGCTCTTTCACGAAGTTGTAGCGCCCGTCAACGGAGGCCTCGAACATGGCCGACAGGGCGTACTGGGCGGAGTGCGATGCACCTGAAGTGTTGACATACAGGTAGTTGAGGATGAAGTTGTCCCCGAACTTGGCTATGCCCCACTTCTTTTTGAGCTCTGGATACTCCCGGTGGTAGAGCTTGTCGGATATGCAGACCACGGCGATGCGTTCGCCCGCGTAGCTGAATATCTTGGAGCCCGACAGCATTATCACGTAGTTGTCCGTATAGCGGGCCACGGTGCTCTGGAACGGGGGTTCGAATGGCACGGAAAGGTCCTTGCGGAAGTCCATGCACAGGTAGGCTATGTCTTCCAGCACTATCACGTCGTATTTGGTGGCCAGCTCGCCTATTATCTGCAGCTCCTCCTCCGTCAGGCATATCCATGCCGGGTTGTTGGGGTTGGAATAGAGAAGGGCTGCGATGTTGCCCTGCTTGAAGTAGGATTCCAGCTTGTCCCTAAGCTTCTCCGCCCGGTACTCATAGATGTCGAAGGTGAGATTGTTGATGCCCAGGATGTCCGGCTGGCGGCCGTGGGCCGAGAAACCGGGACAGATATAGAGGATGGTATCCTTGCCCGGCTGCAGCTGGGAGCATTCCAGGATGCTGGTCATACTGGCCTGCATCGAACCTACCGTCGGCACTATCCCCTTGGGGTCGATATCAATGTTGATGAATGCCTTAATGAAACGGGCTGCGTTGGTCTTGAGTTCCGGGATGCCCTGTACCGAAGGATAGATGGATGGCACACCGGAATCCAGGGCCTTCTTCTGGGCCTCTATGCCTATGGGGCAGGCCGGGATGCCAGGCACCCCGAATTCCAGGTGGGAGAACGCTTCTCCCGATTCGGCCTCCAGGGCGCTTCCTATCATCGAACACTGGCGTATGGTGGTGCGGGAGATATCGTCTATACCCATCTCCCGGAGTTTGGCTTGCAGTTTTTCTTCAGAAATCCACTCTCGCATATCTACTTCTTTGATAATTCTATTCCAGCGTCGAACGCCTTGATGTTAGCTTCCACGATTGCCTCTCCCTTGCGGCCGAAGATGCGGCGTATGCCGTCGCGCAGCTTCTCCGGGTCGAGTATCTGCAGCACTCCTGCGCTGGCTCCCAGCAGCACCATGTTGGCGCTGCGCGGGGACATTACCGCCCTGGCTGCGGCCTCTGCGTCTATCGCCACCACGTTCTTCACCTTGCCGAGGGCATCCTCTATCTCCTTCATTTCCGGATAGTTGGGGATGTTCTTGAGGGGGATGGTGTTGGTGATGATCCATCCGTCCTTGGCCAGGAAGGGCAGGTAGCGGAGGGCCTCCATCGGCTCCATGGAAATGATTATGTCGGCCCCGCCGAGGGGGATGAGGTCGGAATGGACGGGAGCGTCGCTGAGGCGCAGGTGCGACTGCACGTCTCCGCCCCTCTGGCTCATGCCGTGCACTTCCGCCTGCTTCAGGTTGAGGCCCTGCTCAAGTGCGGCGGACCCGATGACCGTGGCGATGGAGAGGATTCCTTGTCCTCCTACGCCGGCAAGAATAATATCACTTTTCATTTCTTCGCGTGTCTTTTGAGGGTTTGGAGGCATTCGCGCCTGCTGATGATGACGGATACCCCGTGGTATTCTATCTCTTGCTTGATTATGCGTGCCATCTCGGGGGAGTTGGCCGGGAGGGGAACGATGGTGCGGATGTGGGCCGGATCCACTCCGAGGCCTTCGCAGATGGCTTCCAGGCGGCCCGTGCCGGCGGAATCCTGCCCTCCGGTCATGCCGGTGGTGAGGTTGTCGGAGATGCAGACCAGGATGTCGGAGTTCTCGTTGACGGCGTCCAGCAGGCCGGTCATTCCGCTATGGGTGAAGGTGGAGTCGCCGATGACGGCCACCGCGGGCCAAACCCCGCTGAATGCGGAGCCGTGTGCCATAGTGATGGACGCACCCATCTCCACGCAGGTGGTGAAGGATTGGAACGGGGGCAGCCAGCCGAGGGTGTAGCAGCCGATGTCGCTGAAGGCCTTGCCGGTGGGGTACTCCTTCATGACGGCGTTGATGGCGGTGAACAGGTCCCTGTGGCCGCAGCCCATGCAGAGTGCCGGCGGACGGGGTGCAGGAACATCGGATTTGGCGCAGCCTTCCCTGGCGGGCAGGCCGAGGGCCTTCCTGACCGGATCCGGGGAGAGTTCTCCTGTGCGGGGGAGACTGCCGTCGAGGCGGCCGAAGATTTCGTTTCCGTGAGGCAGGATTCCCTTTAGGCGCTCTTCCAGCAGGGGCTGGCCTTCCTCGAGCACCAGTATCTTCTTGCACTGGGCCGCGAGTTTCAGGATGAGTTCCTTGGGATAGGGATACTGCGATATCTTGAGCACGGGATAAGGGCAGCCGTCCGGGAAGTTCTCCTGGAGATAGTTGAATGCTATGCCACAGGCGATGATGCCGAGGCTCTTGTCGGGGCCGTCCTCGAAGCGGTTGAATCGGGAACGGACGGCATCCTCTTCGAAGACCGCATAGTCTTTGGTGAGCTGGGCGTAACGCTTGCGGGCGTTCACCGGCAGGGTGCACCACTGTATCTCATTCTTCGGGAAATGCATCTCGTTGGGGGTGCGGGCCTGCGCGTCGTCGACGCTGGTGACGTTGGCGCGGGAGTGGGACAGGCGGGTGGTCATGCGCATCAGCACGGGGATGTCCCGTTTTTCAGAGTAGTCGAAGGCCTCCTTCGCCATCTCGTACGCCTCCTGCTGGTTCGAGGGCTCGAACACGGGAACGAGGGCGAAAGTGCCCCAGAAGCGGGAATCCTGCTCGTTCTGCGAGCTGTGCATGGAGGGATCGTCGCATGCGGCGACCACCAGGCCGCCGTTGGCGCCCGTGGTGGCTGAACCCATGAACGGGTCTGCGCAGACGTTCATCCCCACGTGCTTCATGCACACGAGGGTGCGCTTGCCGGCGAAGGACATGCCCAGGGCTGCCTCCATTGCGGTTTTTTCGTTTGTGCTCCACTTGCAGTGGATATTGCGTTCTTTGGTTAACGGATGCGATTGGATGAATTCCGTGATTTCGGTAGAAGGGGTGCCCGGGTAGGCATAGACTCCGCTCAAGCCGGCGTGCAGTGCACCCAGCGCCAAAGCTTCATCTCCCAACAGGAGTTGTTTCAGTGCCATGGTTATGTGGTTATTTCTTGTCAAAGATAACAAATAAATATTAAATTTGTAAACAAAGAATAAAGGAGTATGGCAGCAGCGAAGACATTATGGTATTGCAGCAACTGCGGTAACGAAAGCCCCAAGTGGATGGGGCGTTGCCCGGCGTGCGGAGAGTGGAACACGATGGTTGAGGCGCCGGTGGAGAAGAAGGCGCCGGGGAAGGGAGCCAAGGGGGTTTCCGGCAGCGGAAGGAAGCCGTTGAAGCTGAAAGAGATAGACCGCAGCAAGGAGCCGCGCCTGCAGCTCAGCATGCCCGAACTGGACCGCCTTCTCGGCGGCGGAATCGTGCCGGGTTCGCTGGTGCTGATCGGCGGCGAGCCTGGTATCGGCAAGTCTACGCTGAGCCTGCAGATTCCGCTGGTTTCGGGGTTGCGTACGCTGTATGTTACGGGCGAAGAGAGTGCGCGTCAGGTAAAAATGCGTGCGGACAGGCTCGGAGCCGAGGTCGAAGACACTTCCATTTTCACCGAGACGCGGATGGAATCGATTATTGACGAGGCGGAGGCGATAAAGCCGGAACTGATGATAGTGGATTCGGTGCAGACCATGTTCACCGAGACCGTCGAATCCACCCCCGGAAGCGTCAGCCAGATAAAGGAAGTGGCCGCCATGCTGCTCCGGTTCGCCAAAGAGAGCGGCATCCCCATTATCCTCATAGGCCATATCACCAAGGACGGATACATCGCCGGTCCCAAGATACTCGAGCACATAGTGGACGTGGTGCTGCAGTTCGAAGGAGAGAACCGCGGTGCCTACAGGATACTCCGGAGCATCAAGAACCGTTTCGGGTCCACCTCCGAGATAGCTGTTTTCGAGATGACAGGCACCGGCCTGCGGGAGGTGGCGAATCCTTCCGAGATGCTGATTCCCATGCACGAGGCGGGCCTCAGCGGAGCGGCCATCTGCGCCACGCTCGATGGTACCAGGCCGCTTCTCTTCGAAGTGCAGGCCCTGGTTTCTTCTGCGGTGTATGGCACTGCCCAGCGCTCCGCCACCGGATTCGACACCCGTCGCCTGAACATGCTGCTGGCCGTGCTGGAGAAGCGCGCTGGCTTCCACCTGAGTGCCAAGGACGTCTTCCTGAACATGGCGGGCGGCCTCAAGGTCAGCGACCCCGCCGCCGACCTTGCCGTGATCGCGGCGGTGCTCTCCTCTAACTTCGACTACTCCCTCCCCGGGGACTCCTGCTTCGCCGGCGAAGTCGGGCTCAGCGGGGAGATCCGCCCCGTCGCGAACACGGACCGACGCATCGGCGAGGCCGCCCGCCTGGGCTTCAAGCGCATATATGTCAGCAGTTTCACTCCGCTCGGAGAGCAGCTGCCCAAAGATATAAAGATAGTTAAGGTGGCCGACGTGCCGGCCCTCGTAAAAGCATTGTTCAAAAATGCGTAGACTCTGCATACTTTTAGCAGTCCTGCTGGCGGGAAGCGCCCTGGCCGCAAAGGACTTCAACGAAAAGAAAGTCGTGGTCAACCTGGCCGTCATCAGTGACACGCATGTGAACGGTTATAACGGTGTACCCGGCTACAAGTTCCGCAGCGCCCTGATCCAGGAGCGCGATTATGCCGCCCGTTTCGGCGGCCTGGACGGCGTGGTGGTGGTGGGCGACCTGGTGGACAGCCCCGCCTGGAACGCCAAGAAGTATCCCGAGATAAACGATTGGAAACGTTTATACGAAAGTGTGTTCAGCCCTTTGGACGTGCCCCTGGCCTACACCGTGGGCAATCACGATATCTGGAAGGAATGGAGTCCTATAACCTATAAGGAGGCTAAGCAGTTCCCCAAGCGCCTGGGCCCCGATTTCTATAAGGCCGAGGTTGGAGATCCCCGCATGGCGGAAGAGTTCGAGTGCAGGCATTATGTCATCGGCGGCTGCCACATCCTGGCTGTCACCCCGGACGGCCGCAACCCTGTGGTATATCCTGAAGAAAGTATCCGCTGGTTGGACGAAAACCTGAAGGCCATCACCGAAAAGGATCCGGACAAATACGTGATCGTCATTACCCACGCCATGATCTACGGCACTATTTACGGAAGTTTCCTGGACGACGTCTACCCCAAGGGAAACGGCTACTGGAGCACCAAGGTGCTGACGGAAACGCTTTCTAAATATCCCCAGGCGGTGGTGTTCGGCGGGCATCTGCATTTCCCTTTGAACGATCCGCGCAGCGTCTGGCAGGGAGCCTTCACCGTGATGGGCACGGCGTCCACCCGCTACATGGCCATCGACAACGGCGGTTATGAGGAGATGGCCGGCCTCACCGTGATGAAGGATAAGGACGACTTCTCCCAGGGCCTGCTGCTGCAGTTCGACAACAAGGGCAACATGCGCGCCGTGCGGATGGACTTCTACAACCAGACCACCATCGGCACGCCCTGGGTGTTCAAGCGTCCTTCCGGCGACGGGGCCCATCTGCGCAAGTACAACCATGGTAACCTTGCCGCCGCCAACAAGGCCCCCTCGATCAAGGGCCTGAAGGTGAAGGCTGTATCCGGCGGAGCCATCGCCACCTGGCCTGCCGGCACCGACGATGAGTTCGTGCACACCTACTACCTGACGGTCGCGGCCGGCGACAGCACCATCTGCACCAAGAAGATACTGGCAGATTTCTACCGCGTGCCGCAGACTTCCCAGATGAAAAAGACCTGGCGGCAGGAGCTGAAGCTCGCCCCCGGCGAGTACACGTTGTCCCTGGTCGCACGCGATTCCTGGGATGCCGAGAGCAATACGCTTACTGAAGAAGTCGTTGTGTTATGAGAAAAGCGGGACTTTCACTTGGAGTTGCTTTCGCGGTAGTTCTTCTGAGCTATTTCGTGGCGAATATCCCTTATCCGCTTCTGGATAGTTGGATGCCCTTTTCTTTTGTAGAACTGACCGGACACAACCATTCGGCATCGTATCCCGAGGATTCGGTGCTCTGTGTCAACGTGGCATACGACAAACAGTTGGCCGACGCTTACTCGGAAGCCGGGTTCAAGGTGGGGCAATCGGACGTTACGGACAGGAGTAAACTCCTTCGTTTCCTCCGGATTGCCGGACAGGCGGATTACAGGTATATCTTTCTGGATGTCCGCTTCCCGGAAGGCCTGAAGACAGAGAATGATGAAGAGCTGTTTTCGTTGATAGAGGGAATGCCCAGGCTGGTGCTTTCCAACCATTCTTCCTATGGCGGCTACAGCATCGCCGACAGTTCCCTGCTTTCCAAATCCGCCCTTGCCGATTACCGGATGACCGCTTTTACCGGATTCACCCGTTATCAGTACATTCAGCACGGGCAGGAGTCGGTGGCGCTGCGCATGTACCGGGATATGGACGGGGGAGACATACGCAAATACGGGCCGTTCTATTTTTCCGGCGGCTGGCCGTGCCGCAACGCACAGTTCGTCCGCATCCCAAAATTCGTGATGGAACAGGAAAGGGCGGATTTCACCCTCCGGTATCCTTACCTTGGTGCGCATTATCTTGACTGGAATACGGATGAAGAGCTTGTCCGGAGCCTGAAAGACAAGATAATCCTTATCGGGGATTTCGACGAGGACCTGCACCAGACTTATGTGGGAGACGTTCCGGGAGCGATGCTTTCGTTCCTGGGGTGGTGGGAACTGCACACATCCAGGCATATTGTTCCTTTATGGCTTATCCTCACCCTGCTGGTATTGTACTCCATCATAGTTTTCCTGCTTCTTACACCCCACAGGAACTGGTATGACTATGTGCCGCTGTTAAACCGGATAAAGGGTCCGTTCTGGCGTTTCCTCATGTCTCTCGTGGGATGGGGATTCGTCCTTACCCTGTTGCAGATGGCGCTTTACCGTTTCGCCTCCGTGGCGATTTCGACGGCCGTGCCCGCTTTCTGTTTCTCCCTTCTGGGCGAAATCAACCGTTTTAGAGAATCCAATTATACGATATGAAACGCTTTTTCCTTCTTTTCCTTGCATTGACGGTGTTTCAGGCGGTGTATGCCCTGGATGACGAGGTTTTGAAGATCATCAACCTGAATACCCCTACCATCAAAATCGGTGGAAAACCCCTGAAAGCCGGGGACACCTTCAAGGCTGGATCCACCATACAGTGGGGAGATCCGGATCAGACAATGGAGTGCAAGGGCATGTCGACTGGCTCTCCGTACCGTTTCTCCCGCAAGCAGTTCGAATCGAAGGGAGCCATTACGAGCGTAAGGGATTATCTTCTCCGTCTGGGTCAGGCATCCACCAGGGATTCGGCTTTCCAACCGGTATTCAAACCTGGCAGCAAGAAGGATTCTTTCCCTGAAAAGAGATGTGCCCTGATTATCGGGAACTCCAACTATTCATATATCTCCTATCTGCGCAACCCCCTCAAAGATGCCAGCGACATAAGCAATTCCCTGCGGGGCCTGGGCTTCGACGTGATGGAAGGATACGATTGCAATTTTGACGAGATGAAAACCCTGATGAACGTGTTTTCGTCCAAAGCCCACGGATATGACGTCGCCATCATTTATTATTCCGGGCATGGATTGCAGGAAGAAGGCCGCAATTACCTGATTCCCGTAGACTGCCAGTTGGAGAGAAAGTCGGATTTGTGGAAATGTGTCGCCGCAGTCGATATGGTCCAGAAACTTGAGGATACCGGCTGCGAGACGTGCATGCTGTATCTGGATGCCTGCCGCAATGTCAAGACATCCTGGAACAGGTCTGCCAGCGAAGGGCTTGCAACCATGGAAGGCTTCCCGGGGATGGTAATAGCATTTTCTACCCAGAACGGACGCACCGCATCCGACGGGAAAGGAGAGAACAGCCCGTTCGCGGAGGCTTTCCTGAACAACGTGTCCAGCAACGCTACTTTCCCCGAAATGATGTCGAACGTGGCCAAGCAGACCTATGTGCTGACCGAAAGGGTCCAGTTCCCCGTGACTGTCGGAAGCCTGGTAACAGATTTCCGCTTCAATCCTGCCGGAGGTGGCGCGAAAACGGTAACTGTCCGCCCCGAGAAGCGCGTTGAGGAAAAACGTGTAGAGGAAAGGCCGGTCGTCAGTTCAGGACCCAAGGTCTATAAGCCGAGAGAAAATACCGTATCTTTCGATGACCCTGACTTCGATTTTGAAGTCAAAAAGGTAAAGCGGGCAGCGAAAAATGTGTTTGTTACCATACAAGTCACGAATAACTCCGGGAAAAACGTGCGACCTCTGATGATTGCAAATGAATCCACATCCCTGGGCGGCAGTAGCGACGCCAAGGACAATGCCGGAGGGTATCATAGTATGAGTAGTATGAATTTGTGCGTGTTGGAAGGGGATGACAGACGCTTCGACAGCCAGTACATCGCCCCCTGGCCATCAGGAGTCACTACGACATTCGTTGTTATTGTCATGGGGGTGTCGGAGGACGCAACCGCGCTGGATTATCTTTCGCTCAGCATGAGATGTGTAAGCCGAACCCAGATATACGGAATAGCATATCTCCAGATCAAGAATATACCACTCTGAATTTTATGAAAAGGATATTTGGACTTTTAGCTTTATTTGCTGGATTGCTCGCCGCCGCGTCCTGCATCGCGAATATGGACCCGTTCGAGGGCGGGGATGGTGTTCGTGCCAATATCAACGGGCAGAAATGCGTGATGTCCGGCACTCCCGGGAAAGTTTACGCCAACTGCTCTTTCGAAGATGGGGCGAATTCTTTCGGAACCCATGTGGAGATGATGCATCTGCTGGACAAGACCAACTTCGGGTTATCGTTCAGCCTTACGGATACCACTCCGTTCGCCACCGGCCAGCAGTACAGCATCGGCAGCGGCACCTACAAGGCGACGCTGACCACTATTTCCGGGGAGGATGTCCCCCTGACCGGATGGGTGACCTTCCTGAAGATAGGTGTTGGGAGCAAGACCGTTGAGGCCCAGTTCGAGCTGGACGGACAGGATACGAAAGGCGACAAGTATGCCGTTCGTCATGGTTTCATGCGTCTGTATAGAATAAAGGAGGGTGAGTGATGAAAAAGATGTTCTTGATTATCGCCCTGGCCTTCGCCGGCGTCACCGTGGCTGCACAGACATGGCAGTACAGCATTGGAGCCTCTCTTGGCGCATACGACCGAGCCGGCATGGGTGGCAGTTCGGAAATCGTTGACGTGCAGCGTCAGTCCGAGGTGAACGGCAGCCACTATGAGTCGAAGCCGACCATCCTTCCCACATTCTCCATGGAAGCTGGATGCATCATGAACGAGGCCCCCGTGGGCTTCTTCCTCGGTGCTTTCTGGAACTATGCCTGGAACAACCTGAACGGCGGTCCCAGCCTCCTTACGGAGAAGGAACACATCATCCACATCCTGCCGGAAGTGAGGTTCTATTACCTGAGGAGCAACGATATAATGCTGTATTCCATCATGGCCGGAGGCCTGCGCTACCGGCGCTTCTCCGAGACTTTCGAGGGGGATACGATTACGAACAGCAACTTCGGTTTCAGCTACCAGTTCTCTCCTTTCGGCCTGTGCTACACGATCAACAAGTGGAACATGCACTGCGAGATCGGATACGGCACAGCCTGGGCCATTATGAAGCTAGGCTTCGGCTATACTTTCTGACGGAACGGTCTTTACTGCGACTTTCCCAATCCTGAGCGGCAGCACGAGTTTTATCTTGCTGCCGTATGTTTTTTTATCCTTGAGGATGGCCGGGAGGAGTTCTTCTGCCGGGCAGGGGAGTGCGGTCGGCAGGCCGCAGGCCTTGAGGTCTTTTGCGATGCGATCTGCCAGGCCCGGCTCCTCTGCGAGGCCGTGGCGCTCCGCGTACTTCGCCGCCTGCACCATTCCTATCGCAACCGCCTCACCGTGGGTCATAAACTTGTCATCTCGAGCGCAGTCGAGAGATCTGTCTTTCTGCCACCATTCGATGGCGTGGGCCCATGTGTGACCGAGGTTGAGTTTGCGCCGGAGGCCGCTCTCGAATTCGTCTTTTTCAACGATATCTTGCTTTATTCCGGCTGCCAGCTGGATAAGCTCGGCCAACTTCTCTTTTTCTGTCATTCCGAGCGAAGCGAAGGAATCTGCCGAGAACAGGCGTACCGCTGTTTCGTAAGCATTGAGCGGGTTCTTGATGATGAAAGTCTTCAGCATCTCGGCCAGGCCGCTGCGGAGTTCGCGCTCCGGCAGAGTTTCCAGCACTTCCGGGAAGATGGCCGTGAACACCGGCTGTCGGATGACTCCAAGGAGGTTCTTGTATCCATCCAGGTTCACCCCCGTCTTCCCGCCTATGCCGGCATCCACCATGGAAAGGAGGGTGGTGGGGATGTTGGCGTAGCGGATGCCGCGCTTGTAGATGGATGCCGCGAACCCGGCCATGTCGGTGGTGACCCCGCCGCCCACCGCCAGCACCAGCGCATCCCGGTCAGCCCCGCAGTCGCAAAGCCAGCGGCAGATATCCATCACCGTATCGATGGTCTTGTGGGCCTCATCGGCCGTGATGGCCAGAAGGTTGTCGTGCCTTATGCGACGAGCAAAATCTTCCACATTCCGGTCGCAGACCACGAAGACCTGCTTGTATTTCCTGAGTTCAGCTGCCAGTTCTTTCATATCCTCTGCAAGTTACGAATTTTTTTCTTACCTTTGCCACTCCAAACGCGAGCCCCGGCCTCAGTGCCGGCTCCGCCCCCGGCCTCTGTGCCGGCTCCATCCAGCCCGGATGGCGGAATTGGTAGACGCGCTGGACTCAAAATCCAGTGTCCCTTAAAGACGTGCGGGTTCGATTCCCGCTCTGGGCACAAAAAAAGGCATCGCTTTTCCGCGGCGCCTTTTTTCGTGCCCTGTCTTCGACTACCCCACCCCAAACCCCTCCCTGGGGAGGGACTTAGTCGGCCAACGGCCTCCGAATAATAAGAAACCGGGCACCTGTAGAGAAACACCGCATTTTCTATACAGGTATCCCCTTTTTACCCCCTACCCGTTGAGAAAACCCTACAAAACCTCTACAGGTACCCCCTAAAATACCCCCACCTGTAGAGAAATTGGCCAAAAACACGACAGGTCATCGCAGGGAACCCATCTCAAGGAAATTTTCAGCAAGTCGCTGGAACGGGAATAAACTCCCCTAGAAGTAATACCCCACCCCGACACCGAGGTCGCCCTGGTAGGGCTTGTAGAAAATGCGGAAGTCCAGATGGTCGCATGCAAGGCCGATCTGATATTTCATGCAGCCGAGATATCTGCCGAAAAAGTCGAATTCGAATCCGCCTCCGAGATACCCGGAGCCCCAATCCATCTTCAACAGATTGGCGTTCAGCCACTGGTCGCGCTCTCCCAGGCGGGCGCGAGCTCCGATGCCGATACTCACAGAAGATAGTCTGTCTGCCGGCAGGAAGCAGTCTGCAGTGGCATCTGCGCCAAAACGAACCCTGTTCTGCCCCAAGGCAGAAACCGTCACTAACACAAATGCGAACAATACGATAATCCGTTTCATTTCGCTAAATTAGACAAAATATTTATCTTTGGGGGAACAAAACAACAGGCAGATGAAAAAACGGATAACCGCAATCCTCCTGATTGCACTGGCAGTGCCGGTGTTCGCTCAGGAACCTGTGGAACAGAAATGGACCGTCAGGGGCTCGGCAGGGCTCCTACCCACAGTGCCCACAATCGCTTCGCTCTTCGGCGCCATCGCCGTGGGCATAGCCGTGAGTGCCAACGAGGATAACAACGAAACCCTTGACATCGAGCTTCCTCCCTTTTTCGGCATCGACATCCTTTATAACTTCAATTCCCGCTGGTCGGCCGGTTTCAGCACAGGCTACGCCGGATGCGTGTGGAACGTCGTGGACAAGGACACCCGTGCCGTCCATTCATCGTCGTATCTTAACTTCGTGCCGGTGAACGCGGTAGGCCGCTGCAACTATCTTTCCCGTCCTACTTTCACGCTCTACGGTTCCCTTGAAGCCGGCGTGCTGCTTGCGGTCGGAGGAGACTCTCTGGATCTCACCTTCGACGCCCAGCTCAATCCCATCGGTGTCGAGTTTGGCAAAAGGGTATTTGGCATGGTCGAGGCCGGAATCGGCATGAACTACTTCGGCGGCCGAATCGGCGTGGGTTACAGGTTCTGATTATTTCTGGTAGGGCTTCCGCACCAGCCATCCGATCTGGGGTGTAAGCGCAAATGTGGCCGTATCCTCCTTCACGGCTACAATGCCGGCCACCAGCTCCATCCTGGTGGAGTCAATGGGCTCCATGCGCTCATCCACTCGGGCAAAAGTAAAAGGTACGCAAACCGTTTCGGAGAGCATGGTCTTCGTGATGGGTACTTCTTCCGAAGTGCGGCCGTTATTATCGAAGGGGAAGAACTTCAGGAACCATCCATCCACCCTGGTGACGGGAGGGGAGTGCCTGGCGCAGGAAGGCCCCTGGACCGTCCGGGGACGCGTTTTGCAGACTATATCTTTCCAGAACCAATAGTCGGGACGCCCTTTGGACGCATTGATGAATTCTTCCAGGATAGGTTCCAGGTCGTTCACCCACCAGTCCAGCCCGAAACGGCGCAGCGCCTTCGTTTTGGCGAGCACCATTTTCCAATCCTTTGGAGTGCCGGTAAGGGTGATGGAAGGGATGCCGCAAACCACATAAAATGCCTCGTACTTAAAATACGGCTTCACCACGTCCATAAGGGTGATTTCCGAGGCGATGCGTTCGTTGACCCCGGTAGTGGAAAAGTCTGCCACCAGGGTTTCAGATATCTTATTGTTTGTATATTTCTCGATTTCAGAGACGAACTTGCCAATCGTTCCTTCCCAATCTGCCTGGCTGCTCAAAAGGTCGTTAGTCCGCACCTTAAGAAGCATTTCCCCTTCGTGCGACACCAGTTTCTTCCGCACTTTTTCGGGATACTTGTTCACATAATGGCTGAATCCCTGCGAAATCACCATCCAGATTGCGTCCGGAGTGAGCACAACGGGGCGGTGCTGGCACCAGGCCTTCACCAGCAT
The DNA here is from genome assembly GCA_024683255.1 of Bacteroidales bacterium. The sequence goes on from JAIKYL010000060.1 coordinate 30,394, forward strand.
CTGGAAAAGCACATCTTCGCCTATATCATGGAGATTCGGCTCGTCTTTGAAACTGTTTGCCAGTATTTCAGGGAAATGTGGGTCGAATACATCGGGCAAATGAAGAGTCTTTGCAATATTATCACCCGTGCGAAGGCCATATAATCCCTTTTCCGGTTTTTCCACCTCGTCCAGTGTGAAAGTGAAACCCGGCGTCTGGGCATAAACCCCAAACCCGGTCAGCATCGTAACTAAGAAAATGACAAGCCTTTTCATAACCTTGGAATAACAGCTATGGCAAAGATAGTGATTTCCCGGAAAATGGGTATATTTGCATTGATATGCGCCGGCTGCTAACTGCCATCCTGTTAACTCTTTCATCCTGGGCACTTTCCGCCCAGGGTGGGTTGGAGTATGTAGTTCGTGGATCGGTCGCGGATGCCTCCAGTGGAAGGCCGGTGGCGGCGGTCAGCGTGCTGGTGCCCGGGCAGAACTACGCCACTGTCACCAACGCGGACGGCAGTTTCATCATCAAGTCCGACAGGCCTATCTCCGAACTCCGCTTCTCCCGCATCGGTTACCGGGATGCGCGCAAGAGGGTAGGGCAGGGGGAGGTATCCGTGAAGATGACCCCCATCGCATATCCCCTCAAGGAAGCGTCGATCGTGACCGGAGACCCGCTGGAGATAGTGGAGGAGGCGGTGAAACGCATCTCGGACAACTACCCTTCCAAGCCGGAGCTCCTGCGTTGCTTCTACCGGGAAACCCTCCAGAAACGCCAGCGCTATATCTCTGTGAATGAGGCGGTTTCGAGGGTTTACAAGAATCCTTATTACCTGTCCGGCGTCGGTTTGGACCGCACGGCCCTGGAGAAAAGCCGCGTCATCATGAGTCAGCGGAAGGGGGACACGCTCAGCGTGAGGATGATGGGAGGGCCGACGCTCGCGGCCACTTTCGATGCCGTCAAGAACAGGGATATCATCTTCAACCGGACGGATCTGAAACTCTACCGGTTCACATTGGAATCCCCCGAATACATCGCCGACAGGCTGCAGTTTGTGATCAGTTTCGAGCCGGATGGGGAGGCGGAGTACGCCCTATACTACGGCAAGCTCTACATCGATCGGGAAACCCTGGCATTCAGCAGGATAGAGCTGTCGCTGGATATGTCGGATACCGCCAAGGCCACTCGCATGATGCTGATGCGGAAACCTTTCACCCTCCGTTTCACCCCCAAGGAACTCACCGTAACCATCAGCTACCGCCAGCAGGAAGGGCTGGCGAGGATGGATTATTTCCGTTCGTCCATGACTTTCCGCTGCGATTGGAAGAAGAGGCTCGTGGCCACCAACTATACCGCGGTCAACGAACTTGTGGTGACGGATGTGATTGAGCCTGCAGTGCCCATAGCCAAGAGTGAAGTCTTCCGCCCCAGCGACATCCTGGATGACCGCGCCGCCGAATTCCTGGACCCCGATTATTGGAAAGATTATAACATTATAGAACCCTCCGAGAGCCTCGAACACGCCGTGGCCCGCCTGAAGAAATAAAGTAACACTATGCTGAAGAAACTATCTATCGCTTTTGCCGCGGCCGCTCTCCTTGCCGGCTGCACCGCCACTCCCAAAGTCAACTACAAAATCTGGTACGACTGGCCGGAAAGGCATCTCCCCGATTTCTCCACCCTCGGCGAACCCGCCATCGTGGGTGTGAAGGCCAACCTGGACCTGGAAGGCATCGACGACACCAAGAACCATTTCTGCGCCGTTTTCGAAACGGAGATCAAGGTGAAGACAGAGGAGGAATACACGTTCATCCTCACCACCGACGATGGCAGCAGGCTCTACGTAGACGGTGAAATGCTGATCGAGAGCGACGGCGCCCGCGGCCCCATCGAGGAGAAGGCGGTCAAGGTGCTTAAAAAGGGTAAACACGCCATAAAAGTCGAATGGTTCGACTACGACAAGGGCCAGTCGATAGTGTTCCGCTACTCATCTCCTTCCGTCCGCGAACGGGAGATAGACGACACCCATCTTTATAAGGAGGACCGTGCCACCAGCAGGCACAAGTTCGTAAAGCCCCAGGTCAAGGAGGCCTACCAGCGCTTTGCGGCATGGAAGGGCGACGACGAGGTGCTGGTCTATCCTATCCTCACCGACGTGCACACCTGCGGCCGTTTCAGCTTCAAGCACATTGGTTACGGGGCCACCGCGGCCAAGATGTTCGGTGCGGACTTCATGGCCAACCTGGGCGACATCGGCCTGAATGCCTATCAGGCCACGGCCGATTCCGTTTATGCAAAATGGATCAAGGACAGGACCCTCGAACAGATGAAGAAGTACGACGGCGTGTGGATCTACACCCCCGGCAACCACGACTGGGATGCCGGCCAGGGCCGTTATCACAGCGAACAGGAACTGCAGGATTTCTTCCAGAAGCCCTGGGAGGAGCGCGCAGGAGGCAATCTCCATCTCACCCCCGAAAGGACCTACGGCTACTATGATATCCCGGAGAAGAACTTCCGCATCATCTTCCTGAACAGCAGCACCACCCGCACCCTGGGCGAGGCCTATTATCTGTTCGGAAACGAGGAGATTGCATGGCTGGGAGACCTTCTGGAGTCCACCGACCCGTCCACGAACGTGATAGTGATGGCGCACTACATGCCTCATCCTATGGGCCGCTGGACCAGCAGCAAGCCGGTGGAACCTACCATGACCCAGAACCAGACTATCATGGATCTGCTTTCGGAATATGCCCAGAAGCGCACTATTGTTGCGATGATCACCGGCGACAGCCACACCAACGACTACATCAACTATAATGGAGTCAACTACTTCATCTCCCAGGGCTATGGCTGGGTGGTTCCGGACCTGATGCTTCCCACCAACCGTCACGCATTCTTCGATTATAAGGAAACCCTCTGCATCGATATGGTCGCCGTCAAACCCGCCACCCGCGAAGTCCACACCTTCCGCATCGGTGCCGGCGGAGCAGACTA